>JASLSL010000190.1 GCA_030743445.1 Alphaproteobacteria bacterium | reverse complement strand
CACCAATCTGCGCGGCGCGCGGCTCAACAGCGCCCGGTTGCATGGAGCCGATCTGAGCGGTGCGGTCTTGTCTGGTGCGGTGCTCGACGATGCCGACTTGACCGATGCGGTGCTCGTGAATACGTCGTTTCCCGAATGATCAGCTATACGATGACCGCCGACAGGACGGTGTTTTGGGGGTGGTAATCGCTGGGAATCCTACGACCCGCCCGCCCATCTAAGATTGGTTCTTCGGGGGCTTCGACACCGTCGTACTCAAGGCCGCGAAGGCGCTGCTGGAGGAGCTGAATTAGGCTCTTTGGTTGGCGCCACGTATGTCTGCAGTGGGTCACCCTCTGCCGTCCCGGCCTTGACGATTCGACGCCTGAAGCTGGACCATAAGCGGACCATATTCCGCTGACTGGTCCAGTTATACCCCAACTATCACTGTCTTGAGGACCGTCTCGTGAGGCGTATTCATAGCCATCTGCGGACCTCGCGGCTCCTCAAATGACACTGCGATTTGGTGCTTTGCGATATCGGTGTTGGAGCCGTCCACCGCATAATAACCGGCCGTCAATCCGCTTCGCTGTATGGTGGCTGCGCATCCCTTTCATGCCGTGTAAGCTGTACCCGGGGAGGCGCCGATGTCCGACATTCGCCCGTGGCTGGACGAACTTGGTCTTGGCCAATACGCCGATGCGTTCGACGAGAACGACATCGACGACCGTGCGCTTCGGCGCCTGACCGACCAGGACCTGAAGGACATCGGCGTTGCTTCCTTGGGGCACCGGCGGGTCCTGCTCGGCGCGATCGAGGATATCTCATCTACCGCACGACCTGACGCGGCGGCGCCGGAACCGGCTGTAGAGCCGGCCGGCGGGACCAAGGCTGAGCGCCACGAAGCCGAGCGCCGGCAGATCACGGTGATGTTTTGTGATTTGGTCGGCTCGACCGAGCTGTCGGGCAAGCTCGACCCTGAGGAACTGCGCGAGATCATGGCCACCTATCAGAAGGCAGTGGGCGTCGTGATCGCGCGCTATGACGGCCATGTGGCACAGTATCTTGGTGATGGCCTTATGACGTATTTCGGCTGGCCTAATGCACACGAAGACGATGCCCAACGGGCAATTCGTACGGGACTTGAGATCATCGAAGCCGTCAACGGTCTGGACACGCCGGTTGACCTCTCCATTCGCGTTGGCGTTGCGACCGGCCCGGTCGTGGTCGGTGACAGTCGCGGCGACGACCGCGATGACGCCAAACTGGCAGTCGGTGAAACCCCGAATCTGGCAGCACGCATCCAAGGCGTGGCGGCGGCGGATACGGTTGTGATCGCCGAGTCGACCGGGCGCTTGGTCCGGGGTGCCTTCGAACTGGATAACCTCGGCTCACCCGACCTGAAGGGCATTGAAACGGCGACGACCGTTTACCGGGTGATCGGCGTGGCCGTTGCTGAAAGCCGATTTGAAGCCGCGCATGCTGCCGGTCTGACCCCGTTGGTTGGTCGAGAGGACGAAGTCGCCCTATTTGTGGGTCGCTGGAAGCAAGCCAAGGATGGCGAGGGGCAAGCGGTGCTGCTGTCCGGTGAGCCGGGCATTGGCAAGAGCCGGATCACACAAGAGCTGCGGGAGAGGGTCGCCAAAGAACCCCATACCCGCCTCCGCTACCAGTGCTCGCCCTATCACTCTAACTCCGCCTTCCATCCGATCATCGCCCAGTTGGAGCGCGCCGCCGGTTTCGCCCGCGACGACGCGCCCGAAACCAAGCTCGACAAGCTGGAGGCTGTGCTGGGCCAAGCCACCGACAGCGTGGCGGTTGTCGCGCCCCTAATCGCGGCCATGCTGTCATTGCCGATCGAGCGCTATCCGCCGCTTCACCTCTCGCCTCAGAAGCAGAAGGACGACACCATCGCGGCGCTGGCGGATCAAGCGGTGGGCCTGGCCGCCCGCGAGCCAGTACTCATGATCTTCGAGGACGCCCACTGGAGTGACCCGACCACCCTGGAAGCCTTGAGCGCGATCATCGACCGTATCCAAGAACAGCGCGTGCTGCTTGTGATCACCTACCGCCCCGAATTCGCGCCCCCTTGGACCGGCCACGGCCACGTCTCGGCGCACACCCTCAACCGCCTGGGGCGCAAGCTCGGCGCCGCCATGGTCGCCAACGTCACAGGTGGCAAGGCATTGCCGGCGGACGTTCTGGACCAAATCGTCGCCAAGACCGACGGCATACCCCTGTTCGTCGAGGAACTGACCAAGACGGTCCTGGAAGCGGGGTTCCTAAAAGAACAAGACGAGGCTTACGTTCTCGACGGCCCACTGCTGCCACTAGCGATCCCCACAACGCTGCAGGACAGCTTGATGGCGCGTCTCGACCGTCATGCACCTGTCAAGGAAGTCGCCCAGATCGCCGCCTGCATCGGCCGGGAATTCTCCTATGAACTCTTGGCAGCCGTCTTGCCGCTCGGCGATAACGAACTCGGGGAAGCGCTTGAGGAACTGGTGGCCAGCGAACTCGTTTTTCAGCGCGGCGTGCCGCCAGACGCCATGTACACGTTCAAACACGCCCTGGTCCAGGATGCGGCGTATGATTCGCTCTTACGAAGTCGGCGTCGGCAGATCCATTCCGAAATCGCGACATCCATTGAACAGCTTTCGCCGGCGGTGGTTGCAGGCCAACCCGAGGTGTTAGCGCACCATTTCCGCGCCGCCGGTAACGCCCAGCGCGCGGTAATCTATTGGAGGGAGGCGGCAAAATTGTCGGTGCGGCGATCCTCTTATAAGGAAGCGATAGCGCATCTGAACAGCGGGCTGAAAGACTTGCAAGAAGCACCATCCGACGAACACGCCATCCGCCTGGAGCTTGAAATCCAAGCGGCGCTCGGCCCCACCTTGATCGCGACACATGGTTACAACGCAACTGAAACCGTTGCCGCCTACAATCGCGCGTACGAGTTGGCAATGAAGCTCGGTGATCGCGACCATCTGTTCCCAATATGTTACGGGATCTGGGTCAGCCGTAATATCCGCGGCGAGCATGTATCCGCACGATCCTATGCCGAGCAACTACTTATGATTGCGGAGCAAAGCGGCGATCGCAGAAAGCTCCTTGTCGCCAATCGTCAGCTGGGAACAAGCCAGCTTCATCTCGGTGAACCGACCGCCGCAGCCACGCATTTGGAAACCGCTTGGTCGCTCTATGACCGAATCCAAGATAGCGAATTGGGGTATGAATACGCGCAAGATCCGGGTGTCGCGGCGGCAACATTATTGTCATGCGCAAACGCCCTAATAGGTCGCCCCAGCAAAGCTTACGAGGTCGCCAACGAGGGTATCGAGTTGGCGCACAGTTTGGAACATGCCCAATCGACCGAATTTGCCTGTTTCTTCGGTGGAGTCGTCCTCGGTGTGCTGATGAGAGACTTGGATCGGATGGACCGGTTCTTGAAGCCGCTGCGGATCATGGCAAGTGAGTCCGACTTTCCCGTATGGTTGAATTTGAGTGATTTTTACAGTGGTTGGCGCTCGCTCGGCGACGGAAAATCGGACGGTATCGCGACGATGAGCAGGGCACTGGAACGTCTTTCCGATATGGAAAATATACTTTACAGGCCGTTCTATTTGACCCTGTTGGCGGACGCTTTCGCTTCACTTTCAAATGCCGCAAAGGCCAAGGAATATATTCTCGCGGCCATCGATGCGATGGAACAAAGCCGTGAAGAGTGGCCTGCCGCAGAGACCTATCGCGTGCGCGGGGAAATCTGCGCGCTTTTCGACCAGCGGCCCGATCAAGCGGAGCAGGACTTACTTCACGCGATCAAGAAGGCGCGCGAACAAGGCGCGAGGTTATTTGAGCTTCGCGCAAGCACATCGCTTGCCCGTCTATGGCAGTCTCAGAGAAAGCGACAGGAAGCCCACGACGTCCTCGCCCCCGTCCACGCCTGGTTCACCGATGGCGTCGTTACCGCCGACTTGAAAGAGGCCAAGGCGCTGCTGGAGGAGCTTGAAGTATGAGACAACGCCTCGGTGAACAACATGGGGGTCGGTGTGTTTGCCAATTCGGATCGGACCTACATTTACGAAGCGGCAGGGGCCATAACATGTGCAGGTGGTTTTGCGGCGTCCTTGCGAAGATGTACCGGCCCAATCGAACACGCATCGGGCGGTGGCGTCTGGTCGTCCTAACCGCGGGGATTTGCGCTGCGCAGAATCTCGCTTTGGCCGCGCCGCCAGACACCCTGAAGGTCGCGATCGTCACATTTCTGTCCGGCCCCGCCGCCGCGGCGTTCGGAACTCACGCGCGGAACGCGGCCATGCTTGTCGTCGACCAGATCAATGCCGGCGCGGTTCCCGCGCCCTATGACCAACCTGGCATCGCCGGCGCGAAATTTGAGGCCGTCTTCATCGACGAAAGTGGCGGCGCCACGAGGCAAGTAACGGAGTTCCGCAACCTGGTGCAGCGACAGAATGTCGACGTCGTCCTGGGCTACGTCTCCAGCGGGGATTGCTTGGCGATCGCGCCGATTGCCGAAGAGCTCAAGACGCTTCTGATTGCTGCCAACTGCGGCACGTCGCGTCTGTTCGAGGAAGATCGCTACCGCTACGTCTTTCGAACGATTCATCATTCGGTGCCGGACAACATAGCGGTGGCCCGATATGTACATGAACGCTTTCCCGCCGCGAGACGAATCGCCGGGATAAATCAGAACTATGCCTGGGGTCGCGACTCGTGGGCCGAATTCGTCGCGGCCCTGGGCCAGCTTCAAGGCGATATCGAAATTGTCGACGAACAGTGGCCGAAGTTGTTCGCCGGGCAATTCGGCGCCGAGATTTCCTCGCTGCTGGTCAAGCAGCCGGATGTGATCCATTCGAGCATGTGGGGCGCGGACCTCGAGGCTTTCATATCGCAGGCCGCCGGTCGCGGCTTGTTCGCGCGCAGCCAAGTGGTGCTCAGCGCTGGCGGACATATACTGCCACGCGTGTCTGCACGGTTGCCCGATGGAACCATAATTGGCGATCGCGGTGCGACCGGTGAGTTCATAGAGCCTGGGCTGCTCGGCGATTGGTATGTTGCAGCGTACCAAGGGCGTTTTGAGGAAACGCCAATAGATATCTCCTTTGCTCAGGCCCTTCTCGGTCTGAAGGCCGCTTACGAAAAAGCGTGGCGGGTCAATGGGGCATTTCCATCTACGGATCAGGTAATCTCGGCCTTCGAATACCTTTCGTTTCCGAGCCCGGGTGGGCAGGTCCATATGTCCCTTGGAGATGGCCACCAAGCTATCGCGCAAACGGCGGTAGGCCGCAGTCGAGACGACCCCGAGCTAGGCAAGGTGACGGTAACCGACATCAGGTACTACTCAGCGCGGTGTGTCAATCCACTGTCATCTATGAGCGGGAGGGATTGGATCGGAAGCGGTTTCCCGGATGCTCAGTGCGACTGAATCTGTCGAGTCAGGGGCAGTTTGTCCGCATTATTTCCTCCCACACGACGGCCTCGCACTGGGGCGATCTGATGAGCATGACGGCGCGCTCCAAAAGGTCGACTGAAGCCGTCATGACCGGCGCGACGGCGCGATTCGGCCCAGATCCTGGAACTCGGATTTCCGGTGTTTCGCAAGTACCACAAGCCGGTGACGGCGGTTTACCGCTACGACATCACGGACTTCGATGCGCCGGTGAGCATCGGCGGCGCGGTGGTCACGCCTGGTGACGTCATCCTCGGCGATATCGACGGGATTCTGGTGATCCCGGCGGCCATCCTGGGCGAGGTCATCGAAAAGGCGGAGCCCGTACCCGAGCGGGAGGGCATCATGCCCATGGCGCCGCACGAAGGTGGTAACATCCCCGACCTGTTCGAAAGATATCGGGTGTTCCAGGTGCTCTCGTCCCGGTCCCGGCCAGCGGGCCAGGCCAGAGCCGCCGAGCCAATCGAGGTGCCGTCATGAATGAGGCGTTCCCGAGCAACTCCGAAATCGTCGCCTCCTATCGCGCGAAAACCGCTTCCTCCGAGCGGCTCGCAGACGAGGCGCGGCACCTGTTTCCGAGCGGCATTACCCACGATTCACGCCACCTGCAACCCTACGGCATCTATGTCACCAGGGCGCAGGGCTCACACAAGTGGGACGTCGACGGCCACGAATACGTCGATTGCTTCGGCGGACACGGGGCGCTGTTGCTGGGACACAACCACCCCAGGGTGCTGGCGGCGGTCCGGGACGCCCTGGCCCACGGCACCCACTTCGGCTCCAACCATGTCCTGGAGCTGCGCTGGGGACAACTCGTGCAGAGACTGATGCCGGGGGCCGAGCGCATCCGTTTCACGTCATCCGGCACCGAGGCCACGCATCTCGCCCTGCGCCTGGCCCGCGCCCACACGGGCAGGCGCAAGTTCCTGCGTTTCAATACCCACTTCCATGGCTGGCACGACCAAGTGGCTTCGGGCTACAACGCCCATTTCGACGGCTCGCCGGCGCCGGGGGTGCTGCCCGAGGTGGCGCGGATGGCCGTGCCCCTCCATCCCTGGGACATCGACCAGGTGCGGACGGTCCTGGCGGGCGACAACGACGTCGCCGCCGCGATCCTCGAACCCACCGGCGCCACCTTCGGCATGGTCCCGACCAGGCCCGAGTTCCTGACCGCGCTCAGGGAACTGACCGCGGAGCACGGGGTGGTGCTAATCTTCGACGAGGTGGTGACCGGTTTCCGTGTCGCCCCCGGCGGCGCCCAAGCCCGATTCGGGGTCACCCCGGACCTCACCACGCTCGCCAAGATCCTCTCCGGCGGGTTGCCCGGCGGTGCCGTGGTCGGGCGCAAGGAGATCCTGGACCATATCGACTTCGCGGTCGCCGAAAGCCGGGGGCGCGAGCGGATCCAGCACCAGGGCACCTACAACGCCAATCCGTTGTCCGCCGCCGCCGGGGTCGCGGCCCTCGAGATCATCGCCGAAGGCGACGCCTGCGAAACGGCCAATGCCTACGCAACGGCGCTCAGGCCGCGGCTGAACGAGGTCCTCGAGGAACAGGGGGTGGCGTGGGCCGTTTATGGGACCTTTTCCGCCTTCCACGTCTTCACCAACCCCGGCAACCGCGACGTCAAGCCGACGGCCTTCGACCCCTTCGACCACCCCTTCGAGGACCTGCGCAACAACCGCCCCGGGATCGTGGCTAAACTGCGCATGGCGATGCTGCTGGGCGGCGTCGACATCACTGGTTGGCCGGGCGGCACCAATAGCGCAGTGCACACCGCCGACGACCTCGAGCGGACGGTGGCCGCGTTCCGCGAGGCCGTGGTCATGCTGAAGCGAGAGGGCGAACTGTAGGCGCCACGGGGGACGGCCTTACCGGCCCCGAGAACGGCCGGTTACGGAAGCTCGATGAGGATGTTTCCGTAGGCATCGAGCGCGGCCTCCGATCGCGGCGGTATGACCACGGTGGCGTCGTATTCCTCGACGATGCAGGGTCCCGGGCGCGGCGCATCGAGGTCGCCGCGACCGATCACCGGCGTCTCCACCCATCCCATGTCGGGACCGAAATAGGCCTGGCGCGACGGCGTTCGGTCGGCCTGGCTCGCCTTGGCGGTGGCGAACCGCTCGGGCACCGACGAGCGCTCCGCGAGCCCGTAGCCGACGACCTGCGCGTTGACCAGCTCCACCGGCTCCTCGGTGCCGGCGCGATGGCCGTAGGTGCGTTCGTGTTCCGCGCCGAAGGCCTCCTCCAGCGCCGCCACGGTGTCCTCGGCGATCGGGCCGTCCGGCACCGGGACCGTAAGTTCGAAGGTCTGGCCCTGATAGTGCATGTTGGCGGTCCTGCGCACCCGTCGCTTGCTCTCTGGGAAGCCGTCGGCCGCCAACTGTTCGAGGGCGTCGGCCACCATCTTGTCCCAGACCAGATTGAGCTCCTCGAGATCGGCATTGCGCAGAAGGCGCCGCAAGGTCCGCGAATAATGGTGTTCGACGTCGGCGTAGAGCAGGCCGAAGGACGAGAACAGACCGGGCGACGGCGGAACCACGATTCGCTTCATGCCCAGCTCCCGCGCCATGCCGGCGCCGAAGATGGGGCCGCTACCGCCGAACGCGAAGAGTGCGTAACCGCGCGGATCGCGCCCGCGTTCGGTGGACACCGCCTTGATCGCCCGGATCATGTTGGAGGCGACGATCTGGTGGGCGCCGTAGGCGGCATGCGCGACGGAGAGGCTCGAGGGCTTGGCGATTCTCTCCTCGAAGACGGCGCGCGCCTTCGGCGCATTCAGCTTCAACTCGCCGCCGACCAGGTAACCGGGGTTAATGTAGCCGAGCAGGACGTTGGCGTCGGTCACCGTCGGTTCGGTGCCCCCGGTGTCGTAGCAGACGGGTCCGGGGCTGGCGCCGGCGCTCCGCGGGCCAATCTGCATCGAGCCCCCGGCGTCGATCCAGACGATGGAGCCGCCCCCCGCCCCGACCTCGGCAAGGTCGATGGCCGGAACCTTGAGCATATAGCCGGCGCCGGTGAGCAGGCGCGAACCGATCATGATGCCGCCGCCGACCTGGTACTCGATCGAGCGCGTGACCTCGCCGTTCTCGACCAGCGAGGCCTTGGCGGTGGTGCCGCCCATGTCGAAGGTGACGATGTCGGGCAGGCCGACCGCCTTGGCCAGGGCCTGGGCGCCGATGACGCCGGCGGCGGGTCCGGATTCGATGATGTTCATGGGCAGTCGCCCTGCCGACTCGGCGGTGGTCAGGCCGCCGTTGGACTGCATCAGAAGCAACGGCGCGGTGACCCCGGCGCGGTCCAGGTTCTGGCGCAGGGAGGCCAGGTAACCGGCAACGACGGGCGCGACGTAGGCGTTGATCGTCGTCGTCGAGGTCCGTTCGTACTCCTTGATCTCGGGCAGGACCTCGGAGCTGATGCAAATGGGCAGGTCGGGGGCCTTGCGCTGGACGATCTCCTTGATGGTGAGTTCGTGCTCGGGGTTGGCATAGGAATGGATCAGGCAGACCGCGATCGCCTCGACGCCCTCCGCCAGCAGTCGGTCAACCGCCCTCCCCGCGTCCTCCGGGTCGAGGGGCCGATCGATCCCGCCCTGGGCATTGACCCGCTCGTCGACGGTGATGCGAAGGTAGCGTTCGACCAGCGGCACCGGCTTCTCCCATCTGAGGTCGTAAAGTCGCGGCATGCGGAGGTTGCGGATCTCCAGGATGTCGCGGAACCCCTTCGTGGTGATGAGGCCGGTCTTCGCCCCCTTGGTCTCGAGGATGGCGTTCGAGGCGACCGTGGTCCCGTGCCGCAGCTCCTCGACATCCGCCGCCGCGACCCCGGATTCCCTGAACGCCTGGTCGAGGCCATCGGCGATGGCCTGGGCGTAGTCGTCGACACTGGAGGCGATCTTCTTGGTATGGATCTCGCCGTCGGCGCCGAGGAAAACGATGTCGGTAAAGGTGCCCCCAATGTCCAAGCCGATTCGAAAACCGGTCATCCCGCTCTCATCGCTTGTTGGGCGTTCTCATGGTTCGGTTCCCCGGCTTCCTCGGTGCCCGGCCATTCCTCCCGGAGCACCTTGGGAAGGTCCTTCCAGCCACGCCGCGCGCGCATCTCCGCCCGCAGATTCTCGGTCGCTTGCTCGTCTACGGTCATGGTGTCGGTGTCGATGACCACGCCGTAGTCGCGACACGCCGTCTCGTTGCCGATCATCTCGTTGCGCACGTCCCTGAGGACCCGCCAGGTGTCGCGGTCCAGGGGATCGCCCCAGCCGCCGGCGCCCGCCATTTCGTGCCGGAACACATCGCCGCGCTTGATGTCCATGGTCAGCTTGGCGGTGAGCGGGCGGTTTTCGATGTCCGGGTTGAGGACGTTCCAAGACGGCTTGCCCGGGTTGCCGCCATAGAGGCCATAGGGACGGAAGTCCCGCCGATCGGAGCGCACCTGGAGGATGCCCTCCTGCTCCAGGAACTTGTAGTCGCGGCGGAACGGGGAGCCACCCCGGAACTTTCCGGCCCCCGCCCTGTCGGGCACGAACTCGTAGGCCAGGATCTGGATCGGGTGCTCGAGCTCGGTCACCTCGATCGGCTGCGAGGCCATGTTGACGAGCAGGTTGGTGTTGCCGTCCAGGCCGTCGGCCCACGGCCGCCCGCCCCACGCGCCGGTGGTGAAGTCGACGTAGATAAAGGGCGTGCGGTCGGGATGGTAGCCCCCGATGGTAACGCCCGTGGCGCCGCCTTCGGAGGCCGCGCACACTCGGTCCGGCAGCCACATCGCCACCGCCCCGAAAGCGCAATCGAGCATGCGGAAGCCGGTCAGTCCACGGGCCGCGCAGGCGGCGGGCAGCAGGCCGTTGGCGATCGTTCCCGGGGGCGCGTGGACCTTGATCGCCCGGAACACACCCTCGTTGCTGGGGATGTCGTTGGGCAGCACCGACTTGATCGCCGTATAGGTCGCCGCCTTGGTCCATGACAGAGTGGCGTTGATCGCGCCCTTGACCTGGGGCGAGCTGCCGGTCCAGTCGCCGCAGATGCTGTCACCCTCCTTCTTCAAGGTGAAGAACAGGCGGATCGGCTTGCCGAACTCGATGCCGTCGTCGTCGATCCAGTCCTCGAAGCTGAACTCGCCGTCGGGGAGTTCGCTGATGGCGGCGCGGGTCAGCCGCTCGGCGTAGTCGATCACCGCCCGCATGTATTGGATGACGGTCTCGGCGCCGTAGCGGGCGACCAGTTCGTGCAGCTGCCGCTCGGCGATATGGCAGGCCGCGAGCTGGGCCCTGAGGTCCCCGAAGACCTTGACCGGCAACCGCACATTCTTCTCGATCATGGAGAACAGGGTCTCGTTGCGCTCGCCAGCCAGATACAGCTTCAGCGGTGGGATGCGCAGGCCCTCGGCGTAGATCTCGGTCGAATCCGAGGCGTTCGATCCGGCGACCCGGCCGCCGACGTCGGTGTGGTGGCAGATCGTGGCGGCAAACGCGATGCGCGCGCCGTCCACGAAGACGGGCTTGAACACGAAAATGTCAGGCAGGTGCATGCCGCCGTCGAAGGGGTCGTTCATCATGAACACGTCACCGTCGTTCATGTCGTCGCGGTAGTGCCGCATGACCGCCTCGAGGGCGGTCGGGATCGACCCCAGGTGTCCGGGCAGGGTAAGGCCCTGCGCCACCAGGTTTCCCTGCGCGTCGGCGACGGCGGTCGAGAAGTCCATGTTGTCCTTGAGCACCCCGGAATAGGTCGTGCGGGTGATGGTCAGCGCCATCTCGTCGGCGATCGAGAAGATGGAGTTCTTGAACAGCTCGAACTGAATGGGATCCCGAATTTCGGTCATGATCAGATCTCCCTCCGGAATCGGTTTCTTTTCGCTTGCGGGTCCGACGCGGTGATGCATGCGCTGGAGAGGCGGCAATCGCCGGCAGCAAAATAACACGACCACGTGGCGATCCCGCAAGGTCTGACGGCCCGTGCCTTGTTTAGCCCACGGGTGGCTGCGGCTGCTCGCGGCTTGTGCCGTGCTCGCCTTGGGGCTTGGGCCGCGGGCTGGTTGAAGACGAAATAAACGATCGTGGGGGTACCCAGCGCCGCACCGTCAGCGATCGAGAGAGTCTCGGGTGCTTACGCGCCCCAGAACCCGACCAGAGCGGCCATCGATGCCGCCCTCACGGCTGTCCTTCAGCCACGGCGCGGTTTCCACCCGAGCCATTCGGTCTTGCGAATGCCGCGAATATAGATGAGCGCGGGCACGATCACGTTGGCCGGCGCGATCTTCAATTCGCGCTCCCGCCACCGGCGAGGCGGCCGAGCAACCGGCCCGCGCCGCGGCGGACCGCGGGGATGCCGAGCACGATCGTCATCACCGTCACCGCCGCCAGCACCGCCGAGATCGGCCGGATCAGGAACGGGGTCGGGTCGCCGTCGCTGAGCACCAAGCCGCGGCGTAGGCTCTTGTCGAGGATGTCGCCGAGGACGATGCCGAGAACCAGCGGCGCCATCGGGTATTTCATCTCGCGCAGGACGAACCCGAGGAGGCCGAAGCCGAGCATCACCCAAACGTCGAAGATGCGGCTGGCGATGGCGAACGAGCCGATCGTGCAGAGCACGAAGATCACCGGCATCAGCTTCTCGCGCGGCACCCTGAGCACGGCGAGCATAGGCCGGGTCAGCAGCAGCCCCCAGAGCAGGATGGCAAGGCTGGCGAGCAGGATCATCGCCACCACCTCGTACACGAAGCCGGGGAATTCGATCATGATCAGTGGCCCCGGCCGCACCCCGTGGATGAACATCGCGGCGAGCAGCACCGCGGACGGCGCCGAACCGGGGACCGCAAGCGTAAGCACCGGAATGATCGCCCCTGGCACGGCCGCGCTGTTGCCGGTCTCGGCACTCATCAGGCCCTCGATCGAGCCGGTGCCGAAGCGCTCGCGCTCCTTGCTCGCGCGCCGTGCCGCGGCGTACGACACCCACGCGCCCATGTCCTCGCCGACCCCCGGGATGAGGCCCATGAAGGTGCCGATCACGCCCGAGCGCACGATCGTCCAGCGGTAGCGCAGCACCTCGCGCAGGCGCGGGATCACCGAATCGACCTTGCCACGCACCAGATCGTAGGCCGGGTTCTTCATCACGCTCAGGATCTCGGCGAAACCGAAGGTGCCGACCAGCGCCGGAAGCAGGCCGAAGCCCCCGGCGAGGTCGGCATGGCCGAAGCTGAATCGCCCGTAAGCGTGGATGCCCTCCTGGCCGACCATCGCCAGGAGCAGGCCGAGAAAGCCCGCGAGCCAGCCCTTGAGCGGGTCGCCGAGCGCGGTCAGGCGGCCGGCGATGACGACCCCGAACAGCGCCAGCCAGAAGAACTCGAAGGCGCCGAAGGCGAGCGCGAAGTCGGCCAGCACCGGCGCGAGCAAGGCGAGGAACACCATGCCGATCAGGGTGCCCAGCACCGAGCCCGAGGTGGCGATACCCATCGCCCGGCCGGCGCGCCCGGCGCGCGCGAGCGGGAAGCCGTCGAGGGTCGCCGCCGCGCTCGCCGGGGTGCCGGGGATGTTGAGCAGGATCGCGCTGCGGCCGCCGCCATAGATCGCGCCGACATACATGCAGATGAGGATCAGGATCGCGTCCTGGGCGCCCATGCGGAAGGTCAGGGTGGTCATCAGCGCCACGCCGAGGGTGGCGGTGAGCCCGGGCAGCATGCCGACGGCGATGCCCAGCAGGGTCGCCCAGAGCACGTTGAACAGCGGCTCGGGGGCGGCGAACTCGACAAGCGCGCCGGCGAGGTAGCCGAGGCCTTCGGTCATCGTGCCCTCACGGCAGGCGCACCAGGAACACTTCCTGGAAAACCAGCGTCACCGCGATCGTGACGAGCGCGGCCTCGACCGCGGCCAGCGCAAGCACGCGCCGGCGTCGGCCCCGGTCCTCGGCCGCCGGCCACTCGAAGGCGGCGATGAAAACGAACACGAACACGCCGGTGGCGAGCCAAAAGGGAACGGTGCCGATCAGGCCCGCGGCGTAGCCGACGGTAAGCACGAAGGCGAGGAGGAAGCGGCGGGCGGCCCCGCTGCGGCGCAGCGCGACGAGCCGGGCGACCTCACCGCCGAGCCGCCACCCGCCGGCGCGCGCCGAGCGCAGGGCAAGCAACAGCCCGAGCACGGCAATCACCGCGCCGAGCATGCCCGGCACGATCCCGGGCACGGTGTAGGGATTCACCGACAGGGTCTCGAAGCGCGGCATGCGCAGTGATTCGGCGAGCGCCCCGAGGCCGAGCGCGACAAAGATGAGCCCGGTGACGAAATCCGCCTTGATCATCGGGGCGCCCGGGGCTTACGGCTTCGGGATGCCGAGCTCCTCGGGCGACATCACCGTGCGCCCGGCGGCGTGCAGGGTCCAGGCGTCGGCGCGCACGGTCGGCGCGACCGCCTCTTGCGCGGCATCGCCGAACGCGGCCATGAACACCGTGCCGCGGTCCTCGGCGTAGTCATTGAGCGCTTGCGAGCTGCTGATCCGCTCCTCCCAGATCATGTCGAAGGTGCGGATCACCTCGGCGGGCAGGTCGGCGGGCGCGAACATGCCGAAATGCGTCAGCGTGTTGGGGATCGGGCCGGTCCAGTCGGTGATCGGCGGCAGGACGCCCAGACCGACCATCTCGATCGGCCGGTCGGCGACCACGGCGAGGATGCGCAGGCGTCCCGCGCGCGCCATCTCGATCTGTTCGGTCGAGAGCTGGGTGGTGACCTCGGTCTCGCCGGCCACGGTCGCGATCACCGCCGGGTTGCCGCCGTCGTAGCTCACATTCTTGTAGGTGAGCCCCATCGCCTGGGTGATTGCCTCGATCGTGGTGTGGCCCGACGAGCCGACCCCGGCGGTGGCCACCGACACCTGCCCGGGCCGCGCGCGCATCGCGTCGAGCAGCTCGCCCATGGTCTGATACGGCGTGTCCGGGTTGACACCGATCAACGTCGGCGTCACCGCGTCGAGATAGAGCAGCCAGTCCTCGATCGCGGTGTCGAACAGGCCGACCAGCTTGTAGGTGCCGAGCATCTTGGGCGCGCCCGCGGCCCAGGTGTAGCCGTCGTGCGGCGCCCGCCACACGTTTCTCTTGCCGATCGAGCCCGAGGCGCCCGACTGGTTGATCACCACCACCTTCTGGCCCAGTGCGAGCTCAAGCTCGCCGGCGAGCACGCGGGTCACCTGGTCGGTCGAGCCGCCGGCCGCCCATGGCACGATGATGGTGATCGGCTTGGTCGGCTGCCACGGATAGTCGCCGGCCGAGGCCGGGGCCGCAACGAGCGCCGCCAGCGCCGCGAACGCCACGAACGCCACGCTTCTCATGGCCGTTTCCTCCCCGTTTCGTGCGCCCAGAGCATGCGGGTGCGCGCGCGCGAGCGTCAAGGTAAAAAGGCTTCGCGCCGGCCCCCGCCCCGGCTCAGGTCGACGCCACCCGGGTGGTGTTGCGCACTCGGGAACAGGCCGGGATCGACCTGATGGTGGTCTGCGCCCTTGCCATGTCTCACTTTTTCAATCCGAAACGGGTTGTGGGCAATGCACGCATTGCATCGAGGGCACCCAGGAGCCGACCCGAATCATGCGATTCTGCCCGCTGCCCTGAGCTCGTCCTCGCCGAGGGCGCAGTGAAGCCGGTAGACGCCGGCCGCGAGGTCCGTGGCCCCTTGCGCGGCGAGCGAATCGTCGGACAGCTCCGCCCGGCGCAAATCGGCGAGCAGTTCCGGCTCGATCGCCTCGATCATGGCCACCCAGTCGGCGACCTCGTCGGGGGTGGCGCGCAGCGCCTTCTCCCCGGTCTCGGTGCGGCTCGCCGCCTCGTCGCCCCTGATCAGGTGGGCGCCGATCAAGCCCGGCCGCCTCGCCAGTTCGGGGAACAGCGTGTCCGCGAGCCTGCCCCGCAAGGCCTCGTCCTCGCCCTCGGCCGACGAGAATCGCACGGTCAGCATCGCCGCGCCCTCGCCGTGGCCGTAGCTGGCGAGCACCGTGCACAGCGTGCGGGTGCTGTTGCGGAAGTTGGACACCGAGCGCTGCGTCCACGGCGTCGGGTCGTCGAGGCGGTCGAGATAGGCCTTGGAGGTCAGGGTGGCGAGGCTCTCGGTCTCGTAGAAGGTGAAATATTTCGGCCCGCTTCCGACGGCGACGTAGCGCCGCCCGCGCCTGAAGCCGGGTATGCCCACGCGCTCGGGCATGTGCTCGTAAGTGTGCCAATGGAGGAAATCCGCTTCCGTATCCTCGGCGATGTCGTGCCAGAACGCCATCACCCCTTTACCGATCAACGCCATACTCGTCGCTCCCTTATACGGCGGTTTCGAACCGCTCCTTGCAGATGGCGACCACCTCGTCTGGGTCACGCTTCCACCAGTTTTCGGCGGAGAAGATCTCGATCTCGATCGCACCGTCATAACCGGCCGCCTCCATCCAGCCGCGGATGCGCGGGATGTCGATCACGCCGTCGCCGATCATGCCGCGGTCGAGCAACAGGTCGGTGGTCGGCACCAGCCAGTCTGAGACGTGAAAGCCCAAGAGGCGCCGCTTGCCCGCGCGCTCGATCCGCGCCTCGAGGTCGGGGTCCCACCACAGGTGGTAGACGTCGACCACCACGCCGACCCCCTCGCCGAGCGAGTCACAAAGGTCGAGCGCCTGGGCCAGCGTATTGATGCACGCACGGTCGGCCGCGTACATCGGGTGCAGAGGCTCGATCGCGAGGGGGATGGCGGCGGCGCGCGCATGCGGCAGCACCGCGGCGAGGCCGTCGGCAACCATCGCCCGCGCCCCGGCGATGTCCTTCGAGCCTTGCGCCAGTCCGCCCACCACCAGCACCAGCGATCGCGCGCCGAGCGCCGTCGCCTCGTCGACCGCGCGCCTGTTGTCGTCGATCGCCGCTTGCCTGCCGGCGGCGTCGGCGGCCGCGAACATGCCGCCGCGGCACAGGCTGCTGACGCCGAGACCGTTGTCGCGAATCGCCTTGGCGGTCGCCTCGAGCCCGTCCTTCGCCACCAGGTCGCGCCACGGCGCCACCGCCCGCAGCCCCGCGCGCGCGGCTCCCTCTATGGCTTCGATGGCGCCCCACCGGAGGCGAGTGGTGGCGAGGTTGAGGGAGAGCCTGGCCAAGCTTGCCATGGCAATCAGTCCGGATTGGGCATCGGGCGCATCGCCGACCGGTCGGGCTCGACCGCCGCGGCGAAACCGGTGCGGGCGAACAAGCCGAGGGCGCGGGGGAAGGCATCGAGAGTGCCGTCGGGGTTGGCGCGATAGAGGCCGCGGGCGGTCGGCATGCTCAATCCTCCAGCTCGGGAATGTCGATCCAGCGGCGCTCTCTCCAGCTCGTGGTCGCCATCTCGGCGAGCTGCACCCCGCGCGCGCCGGCCCGCAGGTCCCACGCGAACGGGGCATCCTCGCACAGGTGGCGGATGAACAGCTCCCATTGCCGTTTGAACGCG
>JASLSL010000189.1 GCA_030743445.1 Alphaproteobacteria bacterium | reverse complement strand
ATTCGAGAGAAGCTGGCGCACGGCTCCTACGTCGCATTGGTCGGCAATCAGCGGATTTCACTGACGATGCTGGAAGTATTGCGCGGGCTGTTCTGCGACGATCCGAAGGATCTATGGGGCATCGACGACCTCAATTATTGGTCGAGCGGCCGGCGCCAGAACCCGACACAGGCGACGACACCCAGAAAGGTGCCGCGGGCGTTCAATTTTGCGGGCGAGGACTACGCGACCCTGCGCGAGCTGAGCTACGCCTTCTCGACGAACTGGTCCCAGGCCGCCGAAACGATCCGCGACGGATCGTTGGATTTATGGCTCCGCCGCGTCATCGGCGACGAGGAATTGATCGATGCCGTGAACGACGCCGTGGCGCCCATGGTCGGTATAGAGGTCAGTGACGACTATCTGGTGTCGCGGGTCTGTGTCGCGCTCGACCCGAACACACCGCTTCGCTATCGGGACTTCCGGGCAACGGTCGGAGGCCTCGGAACGGCGCTTTGCGTGGCCCTCATGGAGGGTGACGACGGTGCCGCCTATGGGCGTATTATCCGCGAGGGATTGATCGATTTCTGGTTCTCGCGTCAGCGCGTGCCCGTGGAATCGGAACGGCTTTTTGCCGCGGACCACGAGAATTTCAGGATCAATATGGAACGTCCCGGGCTTGGCCTTGGCACCGAGCGGGTGGCCTACGATCTCAATCCGAACATGCCGTGTCTGTCGCCGATATTCTCGGACGACTTCGTCGTCGACGCCAGCGATCTGCCGGCCGCGTATGAACGTCTGGCGGCCCGAGGCGGGGAGGGGATCAAGAATTTGGTCGATGCGCAGGTGGCCGCCTTTTTCTCCTCGCGCTACAGCGGCCAGCTTACGGCCGAATATCGCGATCTTGCCAATCAGGCCGATCCACACGTCGCCATGATCGCCGGCATCCGGATCGTTTCGATAATGCAGGAACGTCTTTCGAAACGGCCCCTGCCGGCCGTTTGCGCGCTGGTTGCGTCGATGTTGGAGCCGACGATCACGCGCTTCCACAGCCGGACCATTCGCCGGCGGGTACGGGAAAGCCTAAAGCGGACGATCAAGACAGGGCGCTTGGTCAGCCTGCTCGGCGTCGCCGACAACGTAAACGAGATCAACGCCGACAAGAACGCCTTCAACCAGGCGGTCGCGGTCTTCGCCCAGGGTGTCGCCGAGGCTCGGCGCCAGGATTACGAACGGGAAAACCGGACCGAGTTGTCGAAAGCAACGGGCGCGCAGGTCGCCTCGTTCGTGTCCGGGATGATCACCAGCATCGCGGCGCTGCTGATCTTCGTGGTTCAGATTTTCTGATAAGGCTTGAATGGCATGAGCGAACAAGAGCAAGCCCAGGAACCGCAGCCGCAGCCGCAGCCGCAGCCGCAACCCGCGGCCGGCGGGTCCAAGCGCGGTGCGATTATGGCGTGGGTGATCGCGCCGATGGTCGGTGTCGTCTTTTTCCCGACGATCATCTTGCTCACGATCGGCATGGCGCCGTCGCTGGTCGCCTTCATGACCGACCGGCGGGCCGGCAAGTTCGCCGCGCGATCGGTCGCCTACCTCAACTTCGCGGGCTGCCTGCCGTTCGCCCTCAGGATGTGGGTCGGCAGCCATACCCTCGACGCCGTGTTCCAAATCTTTTCGGATCCGATGAACTGGTTCGTCATGTACAGCGCCGCCGCGGTGGGCTGGCTGATATATTTCTGCACCCCGCCGATCGTCGCCGGTTACATGGCCGTCACCCTCGAAGTAAGGATCAAGGCGCTCGACACCCGCCAGGAAGCGCTGATCAAGGAATGGGGTGCCGAGGTCAAAGGGATCGAAGCCGCGCCGCCGCCGATTGCACCGTCGATGGACGAAGACGATCTCGAAGCGCCGCCACCGCCGCCACCCGAAGGCGAAGACGAGTCGGACCTGCCGCCGCCGCCCGGCTGAGCGGCGCATTCGATTGTATTGGGGATACGGGGGACCCCGGCGGGCCGGGCCGCGGGTCAGGCCTCGATCGGAGCTAGTTGTTTTTCAATCGCCGCGCTGCGTACCGATTTCTGCAGTTTCTCGAAGGCGCGGACCTCGATCTGGCGCACCCGCTCGCGGCTGATCCCATAGACCTTGCTGAGGTCCTCGAGCGTCGTCGGCTTATCCTTCAGCCGGCGTTCGGTCAGGATGTGGCGTTCGCGCTCGTTGAGCGCCGTCATGGCGTCCTGCAGCAATTCGCGGCGCTTGGTTAGCTCTTCGGTCTCGGCGATCTCGACCTCGTGGCTCTCGGAATCGTCGGCCAACCAGTCGAGCCATTCGCCTTCGACATCCGATTTCAACGGAGCGTTCAGCGAATGGTCGCTGCCGGCAAGCCGGCGGTTCATCATCACAACGTCCTGCTCGGGAAC
>JASLSL010000188.1 GCA_030743445.1 Alphaproteobacteria bacterium | reverse complement strand
CTCGACCTCGGCGGCCGCTTGCTTCATCGCCTGATCGAGGTTCGCCATGGAGGACTATTCGACGTCCGCCGGTTCGCTCGACACCTTGCCGTCGGCGTCGAGTGAGATCTTTTCGATTTTGGCCTGGGCCTCGCGAAGCTTGGCCTCGCAATGGGTCTTCAGCGCGGCACCACGCGTATAGGCGTTGATCGCGTCGTCGAGCTTGGTCTCGCCGGATTCGAGCGCGCGCACGATCTCCTCTAGCGCCGCCAGCGCGTCCTCGAAGGACAAGGCCTTGATGTCATCGGGAACGTTTTGCTTCGCCATACCTACCCCTCGCCCGCGAGTTTAGAGGGCCGTGCGGGACGTGTCCAAATCAATGTCGCGCCGGAGGCTAATCCTGCATCAACGTGCCGACGAAGGCCGAGACCGAGCGCCCCAGGGCGTCGAGGTTATAGCCGCCCTCGAGGGTCGCCACCAGCCGCCCCTCGCAACACGCGTCGGCGACGTCCATCAACTCCTGCGCCGCCCAGGCATAATCGTCGTCGAGGAAATTGAGCCCCGCCAGCGGATCTTCCGCGTGGGCGTCGAACCCGGCCGAGACGAGCAGGAAATCGGGTCCGAAAGAACGCAGCGCCGGCAGCACGCGCTCGCCCATGGCCTCGCGGAACTCGGCCGAGCCGGCGCCGGGCGCGAGTTCGACATTGACGATATTGTTGGCGACGCCGGTCTCGCCCGCCCGGCCGGTGCCGGGATAGAGCGGGAACTGATGGGTCGAGGCGAACATCAGGTGGCGGTCGTTCCAGAACATCGCCTGGGTGCCGTTGCCGTGGTGGACATCGAAGTCGACCACCGCGACGCGCTCGCAGCCATGCGCCTTGCGCGCGTGTTCGGCGCCGATGGCGACGTTGTTGAACATGCAGAACCCCATCGGGCGCGCCTGCTCGGCGTGATGGCCCGGCGGCCGGACGGCGCAAAAGGCGTTGCTCGCCTCGCCCGCCATCACCGCGTCGATCGCGGCACAAGCGGCGCCGACCGCGCGGCGCGACGCCTCGCCCGAGCCCGGCGACATCTGCGTGTCCGCGTCGAGCGCGACCGTTCCCTCATCCGGCACCGCATCCAACACCCGTTCGACATATTCATCCGGGTGCATCAGGGCGATGTGGTCGTTGTCCGCTTCAGGCGGCTCGCGGCGGTCGAGCGCCTCGAAAGCCGGGTCGTCGAGCGCCGCCTTGACCGCGGCGAGACGGGACGGGGATTCCGGGTGCATCGGACCCGGGTCGTGCCGGCTGCAGGCTTCGTGGGTATAGAGGATCGTCGTCATCGCGCCGCCTTCCGTCGGATTGCCACCGTCTATAACGGAGGAACTGGCGCCCTGTCGAATCCGGGGGCCTCAAAGGCGCGATTCCGGTCGGGACCGGGCGATCATATTATTGTCATGAGCCGGCGATGTGAGGCTGAATCGCTTATTTTCCGGGCGATTCGAAGCGCTTCAAAGGACCCTTTCCGGGCCCCGGCAATCGTGTTAGTATTTGGCATTAATGTATGTATTTTTACCTTTAATTTTACATGCATTAGAACCGCAAGACTCACTCGGAGCAATCGTGACCACGTTGAGGACACATAGCATCGGTAAACCGGTCCGCATCCGCCTCGCGCGTGGCATGGCGGTGTTGGCGCTTGCGGTCTTCGCCGCCGCCGGCGCGTCGGTCGCGGCGGAAAAGAAGAAGGCCGCCAAGGTCGTGGTCGAGACGGTCCACACCCAGATGATGTCGCAGACCATGCCGGTGATCGGCCGGATCGTGCCGCACCAGGCCGGCCTTGTCGCGGCGCTGACCAAGGGCCCGGTCCAGGAGGTCGTGGTCAAGATCGGCGACCGGGTGAAGAAGGGCGACGTCATCGCCCGAATGGTGCCGGACTGGCATCGCGTCACCCGTGATCTCCAGCTTGCCGAGCTCAGGGAAAAGAAGGCGGCGTTGGGGACCGCGCGGGCGCAGTTGAAGCTGACCGAGGGTGAGTTGCGGCGGCTCAGCGATCTCCGGAAATCGGCGGCGTTCTCGCAAGCGCGCTACGACGACAAACAGAACGAAGTAGCCAAGGTCAAAAGCCAGGTCAGCGAGGCGGCCGGAACGGTCGCGCGAGCGAAGGCGACCCTACGCCAGGCCCAGATCGACCTGCGTAACACGGTGATCTACGCGCCCTACAACGGCGTCGTGCTGATCCGCAACACGGTCGCCGGCGCCTATCTCGATGTCGGCGACCCGGTGGTCGCGATGTACAACGACGACGAGGTCGAGATCGAGGCCGACGTACCCTCGGACCGCCTCTCCGGGCTCACCGCCGGACGCGAGGTCGGGGTTCAACTGGCCGACGGCCGCAAGTTCCGGGCCACGGTGCGAACCGTCGTGCCGTCGGAGAACGCGATGACCCGGACGCAGCCGGTTCGCTTGGTGCCGATCATCGAGGGTATCAGCCGCGAGGAAGCCAGGCGCGCCGCCAACCAGAGCGTCACCGTGATGGTGCCGATCGCCGAGGGCCGCGAGGTGCTGACGGTCAGCAAGGACGCGGTGATCGCCAAAAACGGCCGCAAGTTCGTGGTCGTCGTCGAAGACGGCAAGGCTAGGCGCCGGAGCGTCGAGTTGGGCGACGCCGTCGGCGGCCGCTTCGTGGTCAGGCATGGCCTCAAGGCAGGCGATCTCGCTATTATTCGCGGCAACGAGCGTCTGCGCCCGGACCAGGCGGTGCGCCACGAAATGGCGAAGCCCGAGCCGACGGGCTGACGCGGGAGACCGGTAGACCGTGAACCTGATCCGTTATTCCATCGAGCGCCCGATCGCCGTCATGGCGGCGGTCATCATGGCCGTGCTGTTCGGCTATGTCGCGCTGCAGACCATCCCGATCCAGCTCGCGCCCGACGTCGCGCGCCCGGTGATCGACATTCAGACGACCTGGCTCGGGGCCGCACCCGCGGAAATCGAACGCGAAATTCTCAATCCGCAGGAGGAGCAGCTCAAGGGGCTGTCGGGGCTGGAGCGGCTCGAGGGCCGCGCGCTTCAGAGCCAGTCCCGCCTGAAGCTCGAATTCGCCGTCGGCACCAACATGGACCGCGCCCTGTTGCTGGTCGCCAACCGGCTCGATGGTGTGACCGGCTATCCCGACGAGGCCGACGAGCCGCGACTCAAGGTCGCCGGGCCCGAGGACAACCGCATCGCCTGGTTCCATCTTACCCGCAAGCCCGGCAACACGACGCCGATCCACCATTTCGGGGACTTCGCCGAGGACGTGATCCGCGATCGCCTGGAGCGTGTGCCGGGCGTCGCCACGGTCAACGTCTATGGCGGCGGCGCCAAGGAAATTCGCGTCGTCGTCGATCCGGCGAAGATGGCGCGCTACGGCTTGACCGTGCCGGAGGTGCTCTCGCGCCTGCGCGCCGCCAATATCTCGGTCACCGGTGGCGACGTCGAGGAAGGCAAGCGCCGCTACGTCGTCCGCACCGAGGCCGAGCTGAATACGCTGGCGACCGTACGGCAGGTCGTGTTGCGCACCGCCGAGGAAGCCGAGACCCGGCGGGTCGGCCGGGTCCTGGTCGGCGACATCGCCGAGGTGACATACGGCTACAAGAAACCGACCGCGCGCGTGCGCACCAATGGCGAGCCCGCGATCGCGATCAACGCGACCCGTCAGGTCGGCGCCAACGTCATCGAGACGATGAAGGGCATCCGCCAGGCGACGAAGGAGCTCAATGCCGGCGCGATCAACCAGCAAAACCTGTACTTCCGTCAGCTCTACGACGAGACCGTCTACATCAACTCGGCGATCGAGCTCGTCATTCAGAATATCTGGTTCGGCGGCACGATCGCCGTCGCCATCCTGCTGTTGTTCCTGAAGTCGGTGCGCGCGACGCTCGTCGTCGGAATCGCGATCCCGGTTTCGGTCATCGCGTCCTTCGTCGCGATGGCGCTCTTGGGCCGGTCGATCAACGTCGTGTCGCTCGCCGGCATCGCGTTCGCCGTCGGCATGGTCGTCGATGCCGCCATCGTCGTGTTGGAAAACATCTATCGCATGCGCGAGCAGGGCAAGACCCCCTCGGTCGCGGCATTGATCGGCACGACGCAGGTTTGGGGCGCCATCCTGGTCTCGGCCCTGACCACGGTGATGGTGTTCATCCCGATCATGATCATGGATCTCGAGGTCGGGCAGTTGTTCCGCGACATCGCGGTCGCGATTTCGGTCGCGGTGATGTTGTCGCTCGTGGTGTCGGTCACCGTCATTCCGGCACTCGCGAACAGGATGCTGGCGGGCAAGATCAAGGCGCCGGGCGAGGGTATCCGGGTTCCGGTCTTCGACAGCCTGGGCAGCGGCTTCATCAAGGCGGTCGTCGGGTTGACGCGCAAGGTCGTGACCAACAAAGCGATGGCGCTCGGCATGGTCGCGGTGATCACCGGGTTTGCCGGGCTCACCACCTGGCAGTTGCTGCCGCCGCTGGAATACCTGCCCGAGGGCAACCGCAACTTGGTGATCAGTGTGGTGCTGCCGCCGTCGGGCTACAACCTCAAGACCATGACCAAGCTGGCGAACCAGATCGAATCCGAGGTGCTTCCCAACCTGGCCAAGGAGTCCGGCGAGATTGCGCCGCCCGACCAGCCGCCGAAGCTGAAGTACTTCTTCTTCGTCGTTTGGCGGAACCAGGTTTTCCTCGGCGGGCGCGGCACCGATCCGACGCGCGCCAAGGACATGATCCCGCTGCTCGAGAAACCGGTCTTCAAGGAGCCGGGCACGTTCGTGCACAGCTTCCAACCCTCGATATTCGGCCGCGGAATCGGTGGCAGTCGCTCGGTCGACATGGATATCTCGGGCATCCGGCTGGAGGATATCTTCGAGGTCGCCGGTCGCGCCGGGACGATGATCTCCGCCCGCCTGCCGCGCAACGAGGGCACGAGCTACCGGCCGCGTCCCAGCCTGTCGCTCGGCGAGCCGGAGATCCGCATCGTGCCCGACCGGATGCGGCTCGCCGACGCCGGTCTCAGCGCGCGGGACCTCGCGGTCACGATCGATACCTTCAACGACGGCGTCCGTGTCGCCGAGGTGACCGAGGGCGGCGAGCAGATCGACCTCATGCTGATGGGGCCCGAGGACAAGGTCGCCGAAACCCAAGGCATCGCCAGCCTACCCGTAGTGACCGCCTCGGGCACGATCCTGCCTGTCGCCTCCCTCGCCGATGTGCAGGTGACGGTGGGGCCGAGTGAAATTCGCCACGTCGACAGTGGCCGCGCGGTGACCCTGCAGATCAAGCCGGCGCCGAAGATCGCGCTCGGCGATGCGCTGGACATCCTGCAGGCCGACGTGATCGACAAGCTGGTGGCCGAGGGCATGCCGCCCGGCGTTCGAATTCGGCTCTCAGGGACCGCCGACAAGCTGGTCGCCACCGCGGCCGAGATGAAGTGGGCCCTGATAATCGCGCTCGCCATCGTCTATCTGGTGATGGCGGTGCT
>JASLSL010000187.1 GCA_030743445.1 Alphaproteobacteria bacterium | reverse complement strand
CAAGTCCTGGTCGACCAACTGAGGGTCCACGGCGTCGATACGGTGTTTTGCGTGCCGGGCGAGAGCTACCTCGAGATGCTCGACTCGCTCTACGACGCGCAGAACGAGATCAAGACCATCGCCTGCCGCCAGGAGGGCGGCGCCACCAACATGGCCGAAGCCTACGGCAAGATGACCGGGCGGCCCGGCGTGGCGATGGTGACCCGCGGCCCCGGCGCCTGCAATGGCTCGATCGGGGTTCACACGGCGATGCAGGACTCGACCCCGATGGTGATCTTCATCGGCCAGGTGGCGCGCGACCAGGAGTACCGCGAGGCGTTCCAGGAGGTCGACTACCACCAGTTCTACGGCGCGCTGTGCAAATGGGTCGTCCAGATCAACGACGCCGCGAGAATTCCGGAACTGGTCAGCCAGGCGTTCCACCGGGCGACCTCGGGCCGGCCGGGCCCGGTCGCGATCTCGATCCCCGAGGACATGCAGCGCGACCTGGTCGACGTCGCCGACGCCGGCCCCTATAGGGCGATCCGACCGGCGGTCGACGAAGGCTCGATGGCCGACCTGCGCGTGCGCCTCGCCAAAGCCGAGCGGCCGCTGATGATCCTCGGCGGGGCCGGGTGGAGCGCTGCGGCCTGCGCCGACATTCTCGCCTTCGCCGAGGCCAACGACTTGCCGACCGCGGCCTCGTTCCGCTGCCAGGACCTGTTCGACAATCTGCACCATAACTACGCTGGCGAGCTCGGCACCAGCGTCAGCCCGGGCCTCGCCAAGCGGGTCGGGGAGGCCGACCTTCTACTAGTAGTGGGCGCGCGACTCGGCGAGCAGACGACGCGGAACTACTCGCTGGTGACCGTGACGAATACTATGCAGCAATTGGTCCATGTATATATGGACCCGAGCGAGCTCGGCCGCATCTTCCAACCCGACCTGCCGATTTGCGCCGGGATGGAAAGCTTCGCCAAGGCGGCGCGCGAGATGGCGCCGGTCGACGCTTCGGCCTGGGCCGATTGGGCCGCCGGTGCCCGTCAGGATTACCTGGAGAACCTGAAGCCGAGCCTGGAGTTGCCGGGCTCGCTCGACATGCACGTGGTGATGGATGTGCTGAATGAGGTGCTGCCCGACGACTCCATTATCACCAACGACGCCGGCAACTTCTCGGGCTGGCCGCAGCGCTTCTATCGCTTCCGCAAGTTCCGCACCCAGTTGGGCCCCACGAGCGGGGCGATGGGCTATGGCATTCCGGCGGCGATCTCGGCACGCCTCGTCCACCCGGACCGGCCGGTGGTCTGCTTCGTCGGCGATGGCGGCGCGATGATGACCGGCCAGGAGGTCGCGACCGCGATCCATTACGGCATCGATCCGGTGATCCTGGTGGTCAACAACAACGCCTACGGCACGATCCGCATGCACCAGGAGCGCGACCATCCGGGCCGCGGCATGGCCTGCGAGTTGACCAACCCGAACTATGCCGAATGGGCGCAAAGCTTCGGCGCCTTCGGCGAGGTCGTGGAGAAGACCGAGGAGTTCCAGCCCGCCTTCGAGCGGGCGCTGAAGGCGGGCCGGATCGCGGTGCTGGAACTGCGGCTCGATCTCGAGGTCATATCGACCCGGACGACACTGTCGGCGATGAGCGAAGCGGCCCAGGCCCGGTAGACGCCCGGTAAACCCGATATGAGGGAAGGTCAAAGATGAGCGAAGATGCAGTTACCTATGAGTCCGGCGATAACATCGCAGTCATTACCCTCAACCAGGCCGACAAGCACAACCGCTTGAACAACGACCTGGTCGAGGGGCTGGAGGCGGCGTGGCGGCGCTTCGCGCTTGCCGACGACCGGGTCGCGGTGCTGGCGTCGGCCAGTGCTAAGGCGTTTACCGTCGGCGCCGACCTCGACAACATTCCGCACGATCTGTTTCGCGGCATTCCGGGCATCGGCGTGCCGCTCGAGAAGCCGGTGATCGGCGCCGTCGCCGGCTGGTGTGTGGGCGGCGGCATGGTGCTGACGACCATGTGCGACCTGTTGGTTGCGACCGAGTCCGCCAAGTTCAGCTATCCCGAGGTCAAGGTCGGGTTCAGTGGCGGGCTGATCGCGACCCTGGCGGCGCGGATTCCGCACAAGATCGCGATGGAGCTGTTGCTGCTCGGCGAGCCGATGGACGCCCGGCGCGCCTACGAGGTCGGCTACGTCAACAAGGTGGTGCTCGACGGCGAGCATCTGGAGGCGGCGATGGAATACGCCCGCGCGATCGCCGGCATGGCGCCGCTGCCGACCGGAATGCTGAAGCGCTTCGTCGGCGAGACCGTCGCCAAGGGGCCGTCGGAGATCGCCGCCATCGCCCGGGTTCAGCTGACCGAGGTCAACACCAGTGAGGACGGCAAAGAAGGCATGGCCGCGTTCCGCGAGAAGCGGCCGCCGGTCTTCAAGGGCCGTTGAGCCCGCGCCGCGGTCCATAACAACCGCCGATGTCGCCCATTCGTCTGATCGCGGGGGTCTGCACCGCCCAGGTCCTGGTCCAGATCGGCGCCTTTTCGGTGCCGGCGCTGCTGCCGACCCTGATCGCCGAGTGGAGCATGACCAACACCGAGGCCGGCTGGGTCACCGGCATCTTCTATCTGGGATATACGGTGAGCGTTCCGGTCTTGGTCTCGCTGACCGACCGGGTCGACCCGAAGCGGGTGTACCTCTTCGGCTTGGCGCTGGTCGCCGTCTCGGCCGCCGGGTTCGCGCTGATGGCCGACGACTTCTGGACCGCCTGCCTGTTCCGCACGATCTGGGGGATCGGTTGGGCCGGGACCTACATGCCGGGGCTGAAGGCGCTGAGCGACCTGATCGAGGGGCCGCGGCAATCGCGCGCCGTCGCGGTCCACGCCGCCAGCATCGGGATCAGCGGTGCTGCCAGTTTCGTGATCGCCGAGACCGTCGCGGTCTGGCTCGACTGGCGTTGGGCGATCCTATTGGGGGCGGCCGGCGCGGCGCTCGCCTTCGCGGTGATGGCGGTGGTGCTGCCGCGACGCAAGCCGACACCGCCCGAGGACGGCCACGCGGGGCTGCTCGATTTCCGCCCGGTGTTGCGCAACAAGTCGGCGCTCGCCTATTCGCTGTGCTACTGCGTCCACACCTGGGAGATGTCGGCGCTGAGGTCCTGGGTCGTGACTTTCCTTGCCTTTACCGCGGTGCACACCGGCGCCACGGTCGGCGTCTTCACGCCGGCGACGATCGCCACCAGCCTCGGCCTGATCGGCGTCTGGGCCAGCGTATCGGGCAACGAGGTGGCGATCCGATTCGGCCGCCGGAACTTTATCTTCGGGGTATTTCTGGCCTCGATGGCGATGGCGTGCGGCATCGGATTCACCTCGGGCGTGTCCTATGCGCTGGCGGCCGGCCTCTCTATCGTCTATGCGGGATTGATCTGGGCCGACTCGTCCTCGCTCACCGCCGGCACCGTCGGCAGTGCCGAGCCGGGTCGCCGCGGTGCGACCATGGCGGTGCACTCGGCATTGGGATATTTCGGCGGATTTCTGGGGCCTCTGGCCCTTGGCGCGATTCTCGATCTCGCCGGCGGCGCCAGCCCCGCAGGGTGGGGCATCGCCTTCGTCCACGTCGCCGTGATTCTGTTGGTCGGGCCGTTGGCGCTGTTGATTTTGCGGCCCAAAGGTCTTGCCGGCGACCGGCCCGAGCCATTCGGTTAACGTTCGGTTGCGGGGAATCGCGGAATCTTGATTGAAGCCGAACGGCTTAGAGGGTATCGTTTGGCCTTGCAAATCACCGGGTCGGAAGCCTTAATTCCGTCCTATGCTTCCATTCGGCCGCGCGATCGACGGTCGATCGAATGGTCTAAAAGCCTGCGAAGCGGGCACAGGGAGGACGAATCTTATGAAGAAGACCACTTGTTTTGCGACCGCTACGGTCGTCGCTTCGGCGGTGGCGTTTATATTAGGCGGCCTTTCCGCCCCAGCCCCGGCCGATGCGGCCGAGATGGTCCAGGGGCCGAAGGTCAAATGGCGCCTATCCCTCTGGGGCAAGCGTCGCGCCTTCACCGAAGGCCTGGAATTGGTCTCGGCCGAGGTGAAGAAGCGGACCGGCGGCAATTTCCAGCTTCGCCTCTACTACGGCGGCCAGTTGTCGAAGAACAAAGAGAACCTCGACGGCATCTCGGTCGGCGCTTTCGAGGCGGCCCTATTCTGCGCGGCCTATCACCCGCAGAAGAACAAGCCGCTGAACGTGCTCGACCTGCCGTTCCTGCCGGGCATGGAGAATTACAACGTCATGCGTGAAGTGGCGTTCACCGTCTATGCCCACCCGGCGGCCAAGAAGGCGCTGGCGAAGTGGAACGCGGTGCTCTACATGCCGAACATCCTGCCGCAGTACGAATACATGGGCCGCGGCAAGCCACCGAAGACGGTTGCCGACTTCAAGGGTATGCGTCTGCGTGCCTTGGGCGGCATGGGCCGTTCGGCGAAGGCCATCGGCGCGGTGCCGACCACGGTGCCGGCACCCGAGGTCTACAACTCGATCGCGCGCGGTACGGTGGATGCGATCGGCTTCCCGTTCACTTACGCATTCAGCGCGTACAAGGTCGACGAAGTTGCCGAGTGGTACACCACCAACATGGCGCTCGGCACGGTGAACTGCCCGATCGTGTTCAACATCAAGGCCTGGGAAAAGTTGCCGAAGCAGTACAAGAAGCTTCTCAACGACCTGAAGCTGCCGGCGTCCAAGGCCCAGCAGGCCGCCTACACCAAGATGGACAAAAAGAATCTGGCGGAATGGCCGAAGAAGATGAAGGCGATCAAGATCGACGAGGCCTCGATGGCCGAGTTCCGCAAGGTTGGCGGCGAGCCGCTGTGGAAGCAGTGGGTCGAAGAGAACAAGGGTGAAATTCCGGCTCAAGAATTGCTCGACCTCGTGCTCAGCACGTCTGCCAAAGCAACCAAGAAGTATATGAAATAAAACTTATTCAGAAGGTCGCCGGGCCATTCGGGTTCGGCGGCCTTCGCTCATTTTTTTATTGTCATTTAGTCCGTTAAAACCAAGGAATTGTCATGACGACTGAGAACGCAGAAGCGCTGTCCGCGGGGGATCAGCGTTTCGCCGCCATCGACGAGAAGTATTTCAAGCTCGAGAGTTTGTGCAACACCGCGGCCGGCCTTTGCATCATGGGCGTCATGTTTCTCGGCGTCGTGCAGGTCGTCGGCCGGTCGATCTTCAACTATCCGGTACGCGGCTATGTCGACATCGTCGAGATCGCGATGACGATCTTCGCTTTTCTCGGCATCTCGTATTGTCAGAAGCTCGGTGGCCATATCCGGATGGAGATCATCATCGGGCGGTTCAAGGGGCGCAGCTTCTTCCTGACCGAGATCTTCGGCACGCTGATCGTGATTTTCATCGTCGCGATCCTGATGATCTATGGCTGGGAGCATTTCATGCGGGCCTGGACCATCGGCGACAGCACGATGGACATCGACGTCGTGTTGTGGCCGTCGAAGCTGCTGGTGCCTTTCGCCTTCGCGATGCTGCTCGTACGGCTGACGATCCAACTCGTCGGGTTCATACGGCTGGCCGTCAACCCGCACGCGGTCCATATCGGCATTCCCGAGATCGCAACCGTCGAGGAGATCGCCCAGCACGAGATCGACGCCGGTCTCGCGGGCGAGGAGGAAAAAGTCGATATCGTCCACGGCGCCAAGGTGGGAGCGGAATAATGGACGAATTTGTTATCGGTTTGTGGGGTACCGGCGCGCTGCTCGTCATGGTGTTCCTCGGCGTTCGCGTGTTCGCTGTTGCCGCCATCGTCGGTCTTCTCGGCACGGTCGCGATCATCGGTTGGGATGCGGGCGCGGGCATAACCGGCACGATCCCGCATTCGAAATCGGTCAATTACGGCCTCAGCGTGTTGCCGATGTTCATTCTGATCGGCTTCATCGCCTATCACGCGGGCCTGACCCATGCGCTGTTCCAGGCCGCGAGGGCCTGGGTCGGCTGGGTGCCGGGCGGCCTCGCGGTCGCCTCGGTGTTCGCGACCGCCGGCTTCGCCGCGGTGTCGGGCGCCAGCACGGCGACCGCGGCGGTGTTCAGCCGAGTCGCGATTCCGCACATGCTGGCGAACGGCTACGATCAGCGGTTGGCCGCCGGCGTGGTGGCGGCGGGCGGCACGCTCGCCTCGCTGATCCCGCCGAGCGCGATCCTGGTGATCTACGCCATCATCGTCGAGGAGTCGGTCGGCAAGCTGATCATGGCCGGGTTCATTCCGGGCGTCATCTCGGCATTGATCTACGCCGCCCTGATCATCGGCCAGTGTGTGTGGAAACCCGAAATGGGCAAGCCGATCGCATCGCCGCCGCTGGGCGAGCGCTTCAAGACGCTGCCCGGCACGCTGCCGATCTTCTTCGTCGTCGGCGTGATCTTCTGGGCGATGATGACCGGCAAGGCGACGCCGACGGAAGCCGGCGCGCTCGGCGCCTTCATCGTGTTCGTCGTCGCGCTGTTTCACGGCATGCGGTGGGAGGGCATGCAGGACGCGTTGCTCGAGACCGCGAAGCTGACGGTGATGATCTTCGCCCTGATTTGGGGCATCCTGATCTTCGTCCGCTTCCTCGGTTACGCCGGTCTGCCGCAGGCCTTTGCCGAGTGGATCATCACCCTGCCGTTCCCGCCGGTGGTGGTCATGATCATGATCCTGATGGGCTACGCGATCCTTGGGATGTTCATGGACGCGATTGGCATGCTGCTGCTGACCCTGCCGGTGGTCTATCCGGCGGTCATCGAGCTCGGCTACAGCCCGATCTGGTTCGGCATCATCGTCGTCAAGATGTGCGAGGTTTGTCTGATCACTCCGCCGGTCGGCCTCAATTGTTACGTCGTGGCCGCGGTCAGACCGGACATACCATTGGGTGACGTGTTCCGCGGCATAGCGCCGTTCTTCGGCGCCGACGTCGTGACGATCGCGCTGTTCCTGGCGTTTCCGGAGATCATCACCTGGCTGCCGG
>JASLSL010000186.1 GCA_030743445.1 Alphaproteobacteria bacterium | reverse complement strand
CCGCCAGCCGGACGCCCGGCTCGGCGTCGCCGAGCAGCCGCTTGGCCTCGGTCTCGATCGCGCCGGTGCGAGCCAGTCCTCGCACCGCCTCGGTGCGCACGAAGCTATCGCCGTCGCGTGTCAGTTTCCGCAAGGCGTCGTTGACGCCCGGGTCGCCGGAATGGCCGAGCGCACGCACCAGCGAGAGCCGGAGATCGTGGTCCTTGGTGATCAGATTGGCCTCGAGCGACTGGACCGCGACGGCCGGCAACGCCGCCATGCCTTCGGCGACGCGGGCGAGCGAGTCCGCCGCTGCGAGCCGCACTTCGCGATCCTCGTCGTCGAGCGCCGCGGTCAGCGCCAGCGCCACGTCTTCCCACGCCAGATCGCCGAGGACCCGCGCGGCGAAGCGGCGCACGTCCTGATGCGGCGTCACGTCGGGCGTCACCGACACGACCCGCTTCTTCGGCTGCCGCACGGCGTGCGCCAGGCGCTCCATGTCCTCGCGCGTCAGCTCGACGCCTTGCTCGGGTGCGGCCACGGTCTCGTCGGCCTCGACGTTCCCGTCCAGGATCGCCTGCAGGGTCGAGGTCGGAACCGGGAGCTCGGAGTCCGCCTCCTCATCCTCGACCGTGTCGACGGTATCCGGCTTCTTCTCCGTTTGGGGCTCCGCCTCAGGCTGCGGTTCGGGCGGCTCGGGCGCCGGGACCAACTCGCCCGCCAAGGCCGCGAGCAGTGCATCGCCGGCGTCGTTGGGCCAAGCCTCGTCGCCGGCCGCGATCGCGGCGAGCCCGCCCATCGCCTCCAACCGGGTCTGACGGTTGTCGTCGCCGAGCCGCTCGACCAGGACCTCGACGGACTCGACCGGCATCTCGACGGCCGCTCCGACCATCGGGCTCGCGAGAATTTCGGTGCCATCGTCGCCGTCCGATTGCGCCGCCGCCGCCCGCTGTTGCCAACGATCGTTCTTGCTCGCTTCGAATTCGACGAGCGCCGCGCGGCCGGGCACGCCGAGCCGGGCCAGCGCCTTGAACCCGATCTCGGTCAGGTCCTGGCCGTGCTCGTCCTGGATCGCGGCGACGATTTCCGGCACCGCGTCCTCGGCGCCGAAATCGGCCAGTGCCTCGATCGCCTTGACCTGGATATCGACCCAATCGTCCCAACCGCCGGTGTGGAACTCGTCCTCGTCCCAGGCCATCTCCGCGTCGCGGCCGCGGACCAGCCGCGTGAGCCAAGGCACCACCGCGCCATGGCGCAACCGGACGAGCGCATCGATCGCGGCGAGTTTGACCTCGCTCGACGGATCGCCGATCAGGTTCTCCATCAGCGGCTCCGCCGCCGCAGGATCGGCAAGCCGGGCCAGCGCCGTCGCGGCATCGATACGAACGTCCTCGTCCTCGTCGTGCAACGCGGCGATCAACGCCTTGACCGTCATTGGGCCGCCGATCCGGCCGAGCGCCTGGGCAGCGGCGCAGCGGTGGATGTCGACCCCGTCGGCCAGGATCCCGCACAGAACCGCGCCGGCGCGCTCGGCCGCCCCGGCGACGTTCCGGGCAACTTTGTCGTAATTCTTATTCGTAGCGACGTGGTTCATGTTCCTATGAGCGCGTGACGGCGCCTTTCTGCTCGCGGCCTAAATGGGAAGGGGTTGACCGGCCGACACGCCCCGTGCCGACCGGTCAAGACTGACGGTCACGTGATGTCCCTGGGTGCGAAGGACATCGAGCGGAAGCTGTTCTTGTAGGGCGAAACCCCGATCTTCTTCACCCGGGCAACGCCCATCTTGTAGTTGTAGTTTCCGCTGATCCAATCGACGACGCGGCCCTCGAGCGCGTTGGCCGGCTGCGAGGTGTGGAGGAAGTCCATATAGACGACCCCCTTCTTGATGTGCCGCGTGACCATGGCGACGCCGGTGACGGCGGCGCGGGTCAGCTCGATGTTGCCGCTCTTCATCTGGCCCGAGAAGGTGTAGTCCGAGCCTTCGACGCCGAGCACCGTTTCCTTCAGGCTCGGCACCCGGTCGGAATAGACCATCACCATGTCGCCGCTTTCGATGCCGCGCCTCTTGGCGTCGTCGGGATGGAGTTCGACGTAATTGTCGGGCCAGCGCTGGACGATGTACGGCCGCCGGCGATCGTCGAAGCCCGATTGCCAGCGCTCGTTGGTGCGCCCGGAGGTGCACCACAGCTCCTCGCCCTTCGGCTTGAGCCACATCCAGTAGTCCGAGAACAGCGACCAGGGGGACTTCTGAATGTTGCACTTGCCGGTCTGGCTGTTGAAGTGGGTCAGCTTCTTGTTGAACATGTTGGCGGCGGCGGGCCCAGTCTCATCCAGCTTGCGCGTCGTGTCGTGCAGACGCTTGGTGCCGATCAGGGTGCCGTCGTCCTTCATGAACACCGGGCCTTGGATGCCGTTGGTGCCGAACTCGCCGAGCTTCTTGTGCAGGGTCTTGCCCTCGCGATGGGCGGCGACCTTGACCATGTGGAAGTCCTTGCGGCTGCCGCGCGAGAACCGCGACGCCTCCTCGGCGACGTCGTTGGAGTTCTTCCAGTCGAAGCCGTCGAAGCCCATCCGCTTGGCGAACTGGGCGATGATCCACCAATCCGGCTTGGCCTCGCCCGGTGGGTCGTAGAATTTGTTGTAGAGCCGGAGCCGGCGTTCGCCATTGGCCCGCATGAAGGTGTCCTCGCCCCAGGTGGCCGCGGGGAACACGATGTCGGCGAAACGCGCGCCGATCGGATCGACCAGGTAGATGTCCTGATTGAACACCACTATGCCGCCCGAATCCGCCCGCTTCTTTAGGGTGTCGATGATGTCCTGCTTGGCGTAGGAGCGGACCTGATGGGGGTTGGCGAGGACCAGCTCGTGGAACCGCTTGGCGAGCTGCTGCGTGCCGCACATCGACTGGATCCAGGTCGTGCCGATGACGTGGGCGAGCCGGGTGTGGCCCGAAATCAGCCAAGTGTCGGTGTCGAGCGCCCGGCGGCGCCGTCCCGGCACTTTCATCGGCGACTTGTTGCGCGGATATTTGCCGCCGCGCTGACCGCCGCGCTGGTGGCCGCCGGCGCGGCCGATTACCTGGCCCGGCCGGCCGCCGGCGCCGACGATGATGCCGAGCGCCGAGACCGCCTGGGTGTTGCCCGTGTTATTGGACCAATAGAGGCCCTTCTCTATCATGATCGAGGTCTTGGGCCGCTTGTTGCCCTTGGGCTTGGCCATCCATTCGGCCGCGGTGCGGATCTTCTTGACGTCGATCTGGGCTATCTTGGCCGCGTATTCGGGCTTGAACTCGTCGCGCGACAACAGCCACTTCTTCCAGTCCTCGAAGCCCTTGGTCTGGAACTTGCCCCAGGTGGTGCGCCACTGCCACGGCGTGTTGCGGGTGCCCTGGCCGAAGCCGGAGGACGATCCCCACTTGTTGTTGACCCAGTTCTTGATCCACGCCTTGTCTTCCCAGCCGTTCTCGACGATCACCCGGGCGATGGCGTTGAGCACCAGAAGATCGGTGCCGGGGGTGACGTCGAGCCACAGACCGCCATGCTTCTCGACATAGGCCACGCCGGCGGTGCGCCGCGGCCCCATCATGATCGTCTTTTGCCCGTTCTGGATGCCTTTCATGATCCACTGGGTGAATAGGATGGTCTTGGTCTCGTAGGGATCGGTGCCACTGATTAACAGCGTCTCGGCGTTCATCCAGTCCTCGTAGGCGGGACCGAAATTGTCGAAGCCGGCGTCGCGGAAGCCGGGCGTCGAGCTGACGTCGGACGGCGTGTCATGGAAGGCGAAGTTCGCGGTGGCGATGTGCCTGAGCGCGTACTTGGTAATGGCGTAAGTGTTCTCGATGTACTGGTAGGAGAAAGTCTTGACGCCGTAGGCGTTCTCGCCGTGCTTGTCGATTACGTGCTTGGCGACCACGGCGGCGACGTCGAGCGCGAACTCCCAGCTCACCGGCTGCAGGATGCCGTAAATGCGCATCAGCGGCGACTTCAAGCGATCGCGGGTCGGGGTCTGTGGGTTGTAGCACTTCTGCGCGATCGCCCCGCCGCGGATGCTCGAATCGCCATCGGTGTTGACGAACTTGGCCTCCTTGTCGGGGATGATCACCACGTGGTTCGGCTCGTCCTCGTGCAGCACGATGTTGTGCTGGTTCGGCGCGATCCACGGCCCCAGCGGTTCGACCGGAAAGTCGACGCCGAAGGCGTTCTGCTTCGCCTTGGGGCCGCCGTTCTTGTTGCCGGCGACCGGCCAGCGAAAGACCTTTAAGCCGCAGGCGACGATGCAGTAGTCGCACGCGGTCGAGATCACCTCCGCGTTCTTGGGAGGCAGCGGCACGTTGGTCTCGGGAATGTAGTACGGGGTTGCCATGGTGCGGTCCTCCCTAACCCTGCAGGTTGTCGAAACGGCCGAAGATCAGGCCGAACACGCCGACGGCGTAGATTTTGTCACCCTCGAGCTCGAGCAGGATCTGCGGCAGGCTCTGATAGGCCTGGCCCGAGATCAGGATGCCGTGGCGCGTCAGATCGTAGGTCGAAAGATGCAGCGGGCAGGCGCCCAAGGACTTGGTGTCGCCCTTGTAGGTGTCGGCCAGGTCGCCGCCCTGGTGGGTGCAGTAGTTGTTGAACGCCACCACGTCGCGCCCTGGACCGATGCCGCCGCCGGCCTCGACGCCGAGCTTGACGATGATCGACTCCGCATAGGCCCCCTTGTCGGGATAGCCGAAGTCGACCGGCTTGTCGGTCTTGAGCGCCGAGAGCTTGGTGATGAATTTGCGCGGATAGGTCGTGACCACCCCCGGCACTTCCTTGGCCATCGGCGTTCCGGCGTTGAGCACGACCATCACGGTCGCCGTCGCGGCACCGGAGGTCAGCAGGAACTTGCGGCGCGACATCAGGCACTTGCCCGGTGCGTGCTGCGGTTGCTCCATGAAGTCCTTCAATTCGGGATTCATTCTCGTGTCCCTCCTCAATTCATTTTCGCCGGCAACGGCGCATAAGGTGGAAGCTTGGGCGCCGCCATCTTGATCGCGGGCCCGGACAGCGACTCGATGAAGGCGACCAGATCCTCGATCTCCTTCTCGCTGAGCTTGAGCGGTTTCAACAACTTGGTCTTGTTCGCGGCGAACTCGTTGGCGCCGCCGCCTTCGTTGTAGAACTCGACCACCTCGGTGAGATCGAAGAACGCGCCGTTGTGCATGTAGGGCGGGGTGTGGACGATGTAGCGCAGTGTCGGGGTGCGGAACTTGCCTTTGTCCCGCTCCTGCTTGGTCCGGTAGTAGAGCCCCGCATCGTCCTTGATCGAGCGGTACATCTTCTCGGGAACGCCCTTGGCGTACTGCTCGTAGCGGAAGGTAATCTGCGCCAGGCCGCTCTCGCTCCAGATTTCGGCCCGCGGCACACCGAGATTGTAGTACTTCTGATCGGTGACGAACGCCCCGTTGTGGCACTCGATGCAGTTCGCCTTGCCAGTGAACAACTTCATGCCGCGCTTCTGCTGGTCACTCAGCGCCTTCTTGTCGCCGCGCATGTACTTGTCGAACGGGGTGTCGGTCTGGACCAGGGTCCGCTCGAAGGCGGCGATCGCCTTCCAGGCGTTGGACAGCCGCGGCCACTTGTTGCCGAACACCGCGCCGAAGCGCTTGCGGTATTCCGGGATGAAGGCGAGCCGCGCCTCCATCATGTCGGACTCGCCGTTGCCGGCGACCGCGCCTTTCGCGGCACCCGGAGCCTGGCCCTCGAGCGACTTGGCCGCCCCGACCCAGAACAGCTTGTTGTAATACACCGCGTTGATCACGGTCTGGCTGTTGCGCCAGTGGATCGTGCCCGGATAGCCGCGCGAGAGCTGATCGGGGAACGCCCAGCCGTCCTTCGGCTCGTGGCAGGTCGCGCACGACACCGAGGCGTCGCCCGAAAGCCTTGTGTCGAAGAACAGCAGCTTGCCGAGCTCGACCTTGGCCGGCGTCGTCGGGTTGTCCGGCGGCGCCTTGGGCGGGCCGAGGGCCGCCAGCGGCGCATTCATGTCGGCGCGGGCGCCGGCGGTGAAGGTGATCGCCGCGAGGCTCGCGAGAACCACGCTGGCAACGAGAGTCGTCTTATTGATCGTTTTCATCGCCGGCCTCCTAATTCCGCGCTTTGAGCCAATTGGCGATCGGCTTGTAGTTGGGGTCGATCTTGTCCTTCCAGACGAAGGCGTTCCCGGTCAGCGGCTGGCCCGACAGCGCCTCGAGGAAGGCGACGAGATCGCTTTGCTCCTGGGTCGAGAGGTCGAGCGGCCTCATCATCCGATCCTTGTTGGGATCGTTGCCGCCGCCCTTGTTGTAGAAGGCGACGACATCGCCGAGCGTCTTGATCATGCCATTGTGCATGTAGGGCGCGGTGTATTTCA
>JASLSL010000185.1 GCA_030743445.1 Alphaproteobacteria bacterium | reverse complement strand
GTCGCGCCACATCACCGGGTCCGAGGCGGCGATCCGGGTGAAGTCGCGGAAGCCGCCGGCGGAATAGCGCATCACCTCGGCGGTCTCGACGATCTCCATGTCGTCGACCGCCTCGCCGCGCAATTGCCCTTCCAGGTCGCTCGCCGTGGCCACGATGGTGTAGGCGATCAGGTGCGGCAGGTGCGAGGTGATGGCGAGCACCCGGTCGTGGTGGTGCGGATCCATCAGCTCGACCGTGCTGCCGGCGCGGCGCCACAGCTCGGCGACCTTCTCGACCGCCGCCTCGTCGCAGCCCGGCGGCGGGGTCAGGATGCAGAACCGGTCCTCGAACAACTCGGCGAAGCCGGCCTCGGGGCCGGAATGCTCGGTGCCGGCGACCGGATGGCCCGGCACCAAGTGCACGCCGTCGGGCAGCAGCGGCCCGATGTCGCGAATGACCGACAGCTTGCACGAGCCGACGTCGCTGACGATGGCGCCGGATTTCAGCCCGGGGGCCATCGCCGCCGCGACTTCCTCGTAGGCGCCCAAGGGCGTGCACAACACCACCAGGTCGGCGTCGGCGACCGCTTCGGCCGGCGTCGCGTGGACGCTGTCGAGGAAGCCGAGCCGCAGCGCGGTCTCGCGCGTCGCCTCGCTCCGCGCCATGCCGGCGATGTGGCCGGCGAGGCCCTCGCGCCTGACGACCCGGGCGAGCGACGAGCCGATCAACCCGAGGCCGATCAACGCGATGCGGGGAAACAGGGGCTCCGTGGTCATCCCAGATGCTCGCCGAGCGCCGCGATCAGACCGGTCATCTCGTCCTCGGTCCCGACCGTGATACGCAGGCACTGGGGCAGGCCATAGCCGCCCATCAGGCGGGTGATGACGCCGCGCTGGAGCAGAACCTCGTAAGCCGCTCCGGCCGCGTCCGCGTCGGCGAATCCGGCCAGCACGAAGTTGCCGACCGAGGGATGCGCGGTCACCCCGAGCCCCTCCAGCCGCTCGGCGAGCCAGGGCAGCCACGTGTCGTTGTGGGCGCGGCTCATGTCGGTGTGCTCGATATCCTCGATCGCCGCGACGCCGGCCGCCTGCGCCGGAGCGGTGACGTTGAAGGGCCCGCGAATCCGGTTCAGCACGTCGGTCACCGCCGGCGGGCAATAGGCCCAGCCCAGGCGCAGCGCCGCGAGGCCGTAAATCTTCGAGAACGTCCGGATCATCACGACGTTGTCGTGGGCCTCGACGAGCTCGATGCCGTCGGCGTAGTCGTTGCGCCCGACGTACTCGGCGTAGGCCGAATCGACCACCAGCAGCACGTTGCCCGGCAGGCCGGCGTGTAGGCGTTCGAGCTCGGCCGCGGGAATGTAACTTCCGGTCGGGTTGTTCGGGTTGGCGAGGAACACGAGCCGGGTCTTGGCGCCGACCTTCGCCAGCAGCGCGTCGACGTCGGCGGTCAAATTCACCTCTTCGGCCGCGACCGGGGTGGCGCCCGCGGCGCGGGCCGAGATCGGGTACATCAGGAAGCCGTGCCGGCTGTGCACGACCTCGTCGCCGGGGCCCGCATAGGCGCGGATCAGCATCGCGATCAGCTCGTCCGAACCGTTGCCGCAGACGACGTTCTCGGCGTCGCAGCCGTAGCGCCGCGAGATCGCCCGGCGCAACGCCAGGCAGTCGCCGTCGGGATAGCGGTGCAGCATCTTGGCGACCTTGGCGTAGGCGGCAAGGGCCTTGGGGCTGGGGCCGAGCGGGCTCTCGTTCGAGGCCAACACCAGCGGGTGGCTGACGCCGTCGACTATGTGCAGGCCGCCGACATAGGGGTCGAGCTCGAGAATGCCCGGACGCGGAGCGGGCGTCGTCATCGGCTCACTCCCCCTGTCGCGCCAGACCGGTTTCGGATGCGGCCGGGGACTCCGATGTCTCGGTCAGCGGTGTGGCGTAGGCGCCGATCACCGAGATGCGTTGCACCACGTCGCGCGCCTCGAGGGTCTTGAGCGCCATGTCGTCCGAGCGCAGGAACCCGTCGACCTCGGCGACGTGCATCCACGAGCCCTCGCGGCGCGACGCCATCAGGTGCGGCGTCAGCTTGGCGGTGGCGAGCAGGCCGCCGAGCGCGGTGCGGCTGAGCTCGCCCGCGGTCTCGATCACCAGCAGCGAGGTGTCGTTGCCGGAGGCTTCCGGCTCGACCTTGGCGATGGCGAGGGCGTCGGGCGCGTCGCTGGTGGCGTTGCGCGCGTTGCCCCGGCTGTAGAACGGCAATCTGTATACCACCCGCGGCGCACCCGGCGCGCAGAGGCTGGACCACCACGAGCCCGGATGATCCTCGGTCGGGCGCGGCACGACGCCGATCGCCGCCTTGCCCGCGACGACTTGGGTCAGGACATCGCGCGGGCTCGGATGCGCGGTCATCGGCGTCTGGCTGCCGAACTGGTCGCGCGCCAGGTCCCAGCAGCCCTGGTCCTCGCCGCTGGCGTAGACGGCGACCGCGTAGTCGGCGGTCTGCATCCGGGTGATCGCGGCGATGATCTCGCGCCACACGCGCAGCAACGCGCCGACCGGGAACCGGCCGTCGTGTTGCGCCATCAGCCGGCGCAGGATCTCCGCCTCGCGTCCGGGACGCACGTTGGCGATCGAGTCCTTGCTCTTGCGCGCGACGATTTCGTCGACCAACGCCGCGCGCCGCATGATCTGGTCATGCAGGGCGGCGTCGATCTCGTCGATCTCGGCGCGCAGCGCGTCGAGCGATTTGCCGGGTGTCGTCATGGATCACCGCGAATCCTTGGAAAAAGCCGCATACACTTAAAGTGTGGGAGGTTAGAAATCAAAGAAAACGTTGACACTGCGGCGGCTTGCACCGTAACTACCGCGCCCTAACTGAGTGCTGAAATAGGGCTCCATAAAACTGGTTTCCCACATGTCGGTACGACACGCGCCGAGCGCCCCCGCGACCAATCTTCCCGGCCACCAGGTCGTGTTGGGAGAGCCGGAACCCTTGCGCCTCGACTGCGGGATCGCACTCGGACCCTTCCCGGTCGCCTACCAGACCTATGGCGAGCTCAACGCCGACAAATCGAACGCGATCCTGGTGTGCCATGCCCTGACCCTCGACCAGTTCGTCGCCGAGGACCATCCGATCACCGGGAAGCCGGGCTGGTGGGACATGGTCGTCGGTCCCGGCAAGGCGCTCGACACCGACCGCTTCCAGGTGATTTGCGCCAACGTGCTCGGCGGCTGCATGGGCACCGTCGGGCCGAAGGAAATCAATCCCGAGACCGGCGAGCCCTGGGGCCTCGACTTCCCGGTGATCACCATCGGCGACATGGTGCGGGCCCAGAAGATGCTGGTCGACCATCTCGGCATCGAGCAGTTGTTCTGCGTCACCGGCGGCTCGATGGGCGCGATGCAGGCGTTGGAGTGGGCGGTGCGCTACCCCGGCCAGATCTTCGCCTCGATCCCGATCGCCGGGGCCGCGCGCCACACGGCGCAGAACATCGCGTTCCACGAGGTCGGCCGCCAGGCGATCATGGCCGATCCGGATTGGCGCGGCGGCGACTACATGCGCCAAGGGGTGATCCCGAACCGCGGGCTCGCGGTGGCGCGCATGGCCGGTCACATCACCTATCTCTCGGAGGTGGCGCTGCACCGCAAGTTCGGCCGCAACCTTCAGGACCGCGAGGGATTGAGCTACGGCTTCGACGCCGACTTCCAGGTCGAGAGCTATCTGCGCCACCAGGGCATGACCTTCGTCGAGCGCTTCGACGCCAACTCCTACCTCTACATCACCCGGGCGATGGACTACTTCGACCTGCCGGCGGAGTTCGACGGCCAGCTGCCCCGCGCCTTCGAGGGCACCGAGACCCGGTTCTGCGTGATCTCGTTCACCAGCGACTGGCTGTTTCCGACGTCGGAGAACCGCGCCGTGGTGCATGCGCTAAACGCGGCGGCGGCCAATGTCAGCTTCGTCGAGGTCGAGAGCGACAAGGGCCACGACGCCTTCCTCTTGGACGAGCCGGAATTCGCCAAGGTCCTGGCCGGCTTCATCGACGGCTGCGCCGAGCACCACGGCCTGAACGCGAAGCGATGACCACGCCCCTGCCGCCGTTGCGCGCCGACTTGTCGCTGATCGCCGAGATGATCGAGCCGAAGAGCCGGCTGTTGGACGTCGGCTGCGGCGACGGTGCGTTGTTGGCTTGGCTCGACCGCCACAAGGACGTCGACGGCCGCGGCATGGAGTTGTCGATGGGAGGCGTGAACGCCTGCGTCTCGAACGGACTTTCGGTGATCCAGGGCGACGCCGATACCGACCTCAAGGACTATCCCTCGGACGCCTTCGACTACGTGGTGCTGAGCCAGACTCTGCAGGCGACGCGCAACCCGCACACGGTGTTGGAGGACATGGCGAGGATCGGCCGGCACGCGATCGTCTCGTTCCCCAATTTCGGCCATTGGCGGGTGCGCTTCGGCCTGATGTTCCGCGGCCGCATGCCGGTCACCGAAACCCTGTCGGCGCAGTGGTACGACACGCCGAACATTCACCTCTGCACGATCCGAGACTTCGTCGAGCTGTGCCGCGAGGTCGGCGTGGTGATCGAGCGCGGCATCGCGCTCGACGGGTTGGCCCGGCCGCTGGCCCATGCCGCCACCGGCCGGCGCGCCAATCTGTTCGCCGAGAACGGCATCTACCTGCTGCGCCGCGGGTGAGCCCAACACGTTATCCTGCTTCCCCTTTCGTCATTCCCGCGAAAGCGGGAATCCATGCCTGAGCATTGCCGACGAACGCAATAACGAGGGAGTTCATGGTCTCAGGCATGGATTCCGGATCGCCGCTACCGCGCCGTCCGGAATGACAGAATGGAAGAGGGGCTAACCGGCTTCGGGGTCGTCGTTCTGGATATGCAGCGGCGGCGCGTTGCCGTGCTTGTCCTCGCCGAAGTAGATCGTCTGATGCGGGTAGGGGATTTCGATCCCGAGCGCGTCGAAGCGTATTTTCAAGAGCCGGTTGAAGGCGCGGCGCACGGCGAACTGCTTGCGCGGCTTGGTGCGCAGGCGGGCCCGGATGACCACCGCCGAATCGTCGAAGCTCTGGACCCCCATGATCTCGATCTCGTCGATGATGTCGGCGGCGAATTTCGGGTCGGCCTGGATTTCCTCGCCGGTCGCCCGTATCGCCGCCATCACCTCGTCGACGTCCTCGCGGTAGCCGACGCCGATGTCGAACAGCGCATAGGCGTAGTCGCGGGTCATGTTGACCACGGTGGTGACCTCGCTGAACGGCAGCAGATGGACGACGCCGCCGACGTCGCGCAACCGGACCGAGCGGATCGACATCGCCTCGACCACGCCGCTGTGGCCGCCGACCGAGATCACGTCGCCGACCGAAATCGAGTTCTCCAGCAGGATAAAGAGGCCGCGGATCACGTCCTTGACCAGGGTCTGGGCGCCGAAGCCGACCGCGAGGCCGAAGATCCCGGCGCCCGCCAGCAGCGGGCCGATGTTGATGCCGATCTCCGACAGCACCGTCAGCGCGACCAGCACCGCCAGCACGATCATCGTCAGGTTGCGCAGCAGCGGCAGCAGGGTGCGGGCGCGCTGGCTGCGCTCGATGGTCTCGCCGTCCTCGTCCGCGGCGCTCAGGTAGCGCTGGATCAGGGCGCTGACCATCTCCCAGACGATCAGCGCGCCGACCACGATCAGTGCGATGGTGACGACGCGGGCCAGTATCTCGCGCCCGGTCGGCCCGACAAGCCAGCCGAACACGCCGAGCCCCCAGGCCTCCAGGACGGCGAGCAGCGCCACCGCGTAGACCAGGCCCCTGACCGTGGTCCGCAGCGCCGGGAGGTAAAGGTTGGCGCGTTCCTCGAGGCCCGGCAGCCGTGCCTTGACCTCGTCGGAAAGCGCGAACAGCCGGCGGATAGCGCGCATCGTGCCGCCGGCGGCGAGCCCGGCGACGATCAGGATCACGATGGTCAGCGCCGTCGCCCGCGAGACGAACTCGAACCCGCCCGGCACCTCGAGCAGCCAGATGCCGAAGATCGCCACGACATAAAGCACCACCAGGATGTGCCAGACCTCGGCGAGCCGCCGACGCAGCGCGCCGAAGGCGGCCTCGCCATCGCCGGCGATCCTGTCGGCGATCGGGCCGCGGTTCTGCATCGCCAGCATCACCAGCAGCAAGCCGACCACGAGCCCGATCAGTTTGACCAGGACCGCATGCGCCGCGAACGGCAGGCCCAACAGCAACGCCGCCTGGGCGACGAAATAACCGTAGACGGTCAGGTTGGTCAGCCGGCGCAGCCAGATGAAGCAATAGTTCGCGGTCTCGTCGCCGATCGGCAGGAGACGCATCTCCGAAATTTTAGGCACCAGGACGAGCCGCGCGATGGCGAGGATCGCGCGCGCCAGCACGCTGGCGTTGACCAGCGCGATCGCGACCAGACGGCCGGTGTGGCTCGGCGCCACCAGGGTCATCACCCCGTAGGCGGCGGCGGCGAAGGCGACGATCGGCGCGACGTCGAGCAGGGTGCGGGCGACGAGCAGCAGCGCCCGTGGCAGGAATCCGTCGGCGTGCTGTTCCTCGATCGCGCCGCGCGGCCGGCGCAGCACCAGCTTGGCCAGTCCCTCGAGGACGAAGCCCGCGAGCAGAATGACCACGAGCTTGACCAGGAGCAGCAACCAGGCCGAGCGCGTCGCCGGATCGCTGAACCCGTCCCGGAGCCAAGCGAATGCCTGCGGCAGGTCCAGGACCGCCGAGGCGGTGGCGACGAGGCCGCGGCTGACCGCGTCGATCTTGGCCGAGACCTCCTCCAGCAGCCTGGCGCCGAAGCCCGAATCCGCGGGTTTTTCGGTTTCCGTCGCCTGGCGGGCGGCGATCAGGGCCTTGAGGTTGGCCAAGAACGCCTTGCGGTCCTTCTCGTTCTCGATCGTCTGGACCAGGGCGTCGAGGTCGGCCGTGCTGACCGGTCCAGCGGCCGGCGTCTTGTCCTCGGCGGCGGCGGGCGGCGCGACGGCGGGAACCGCGATCAGCAGCGAGAGCGCGAGGACGATCGATTTCAACGGGGTCGGGCGCATGGCACCGGTGCCTGTTGGTCAGCGTTGCGCGGGAGAGTACTTTTTCGGCGCGGCCGCTACAAGCGGTCCCAGCCGGCTCCCTCGTGCCCGAAGTCGAAGCTCTCCGGGTGCAGGATTTCGGCCAGAATTTCCAATGATTCCGCGATCCTGGGCCCCGGCCGGTTGAAGTACTGGTTGCCGTCGGTGAGGAAGACTCGGCCGGCTTTGACCGCCTCGAGGTCGGCCCAGCCCGGCCGGTCGGTCAGCGCCGGCATCTCGGCCCTGGTGCGCTCGATGTCGAAGCCGCAGGGCAGGACGACGATCGCATCCGGGTCGGCGACGGCAAGATCCTCCCATCGCATCCAGGGCGAGTGCTTGCCCTTCTCGCCAAAGAGATTGATCCCGGCGGCCATCCCGATCAGCTCCGGCATCCAGTTGCCGGCCGCCATCAGCGGGTCGATCCACTCGATCGCGGCGACCCTGGGCCGGACCTCGAGCGCCGCCGCGTCGTCGGCGATCGCCAGCATCCGGGCGCGCAGTCCCAGGACCAGCGCCTCGCCGCGCTCGGGCACGCCGGCGGCGGCCGCGACGCGCTCGATATCGCGCCAGATGCCCGTCAGGTCGTCCGGCTGCAACGAGACGATCTCCGGCTTATGGTCGAGCCAGTCGGCGACCGCGTCCACGACGTCCTGTTCGCTGACGGCGCAGACCTCGCACTGGGTCTGGGTCACGATGATCTCGGGCTTGAGCTCGCGCAGCCGGTCGCCGTCGACCCGGTAGACCGAAAGACTCTGCTCGACCACCTGCTTGACCCGCCGGTCGATCTCGGCCGAGCTGCCATCGGTATCGATCTTGGACTCGGTGCAGACCGGCAGGCCCACGACCTCGGGCGGGTAATCGCATTCGTGGCTGACCGCGACGAGATTGTCGGCGATGCCGAGGGCGGCGACGATCTCGGTGCCGCTGGCGAGCATGGTGGCGATCCGGGCCATGACTGGAACCTTACGCCTTCTCAGAGTGCCGCCTCAAGCGTAACGGAATTTCCCCCTTCGTCATCCCGGACGGGCCCGCAATGCGGGGCCGATCCGGGACCCAATCCTGAATACTAACGGCCCGGCCGCCCAGCTCGCGAGATTGACGGAATGGGTCCCGGGTCTCCGCTTCGCTTCGCCCGGGATGACGAAATATGGGTGAATCGCAGGATTGGTAAATACACCTCGATGGGCGGACAATTTTACCGCTTGGTGAAGTAGAGGCTCACGCCGAGCAGCTTGGCCGCCGACTTCCCGGCGATCGGCGCCAGTTGCGCCTGGACTTGCTTGAAGAACTTGTCTTGGTTCCGGGACAAGTCGTCGAGGGTGTATTTCGGCGTGATCTTGCGCACGGTGGCGATCAGCGAGGTCTGGAAATCCTCGCGGAAGCTATCCTCTGACGCGTTGATCCGCACGAATTCGAGACAGTCCGCGACCTCGAACTGCACCGTCGCATCGATCCGGATCTTGGCCTCGCCGGCCATCCGCGCCTCGATGTTCGGCAGGTACAGATTGTGCTCCCGCATGTCGCAATACCGGATGTCCTGGATGAAGGGAATCCTCAACCGGACGCCCGGCGTCACCAGCGCCTGGGGCGCGCCGAACTGGTAGACCACGGCCTGTTGGTGCGAGCGCACCTTGTAGAAGGCGCCGGTCAACCCGGCGAGCGCGCCGAGCACCAGGATCGCAGCGAAGATGACGCCGAGGGCGTAGATCAAGCGATTTACGAAGGCTCCCAGCATTGGCCAACCGCCGAACCTATCGGCCTCTAATTCCAGTCGGCGAAGATTAACTTCTGCAGCACCAAGTTTTCAAATTGGACATCGGCATAAGGACTCATTAACAAGAACGACCTCAGAGTAAATTCTCTCTTTGGTTTAGAAAGAATAGCGAGTTCAACGCATAGGCCAAATCAGGATTGATATTCGGCGGTGCGCTTTTAAAAACGATTCACCGTTTCCTCGAGGAACCGAAAATGATAACCGCGTTTGTCGAAAGAAGGCCGTGGGCGACAATTGTAGTGTCCCTGCTTTTGAGCCCGATGTTAGGAATGTTTTATCTCGGCAAGGGGCGGAAGGGACTGGCCTATCTCGGCGTCGAGGCGTTGGCGTTCGCGGTCCCTTACATCGCGGCTCATTTCGAAATTTTGGCCGGCGAGCCGGTACTGATCCAAAATTACGCATTGTTATTTGTGCGAATCTTCGGCACCGCACATTGCTTCATCGTCGCCAAGCGCGTCCGCGGCGAACGACCGCGCGTTTGGTTTGCCCGCTGGTATAGTATCGTTGCGCTAATCATCGCCGCTCCAATCCTGGGCGGACTCGCCGCATTAGTCATCCGAACGGCCGCCTTCGAGCCTTACAATATACCTTCGGCTTCGATGCTACCGACGCTTCGGGTGGGCGACCACGTGCTCGTTTCCAAGTATTCTTACGGCTATTCGAAACATTCCTTTCCGCTCAGTCTGGGCCCGTTCGACGGCCGCATTTTCGGCACCGAACCCGCGCGCGGCGACATCGCCGTGTTCAAACTGCCGAGCGACAATCGCACGGATTATATCAAGCGCATCGTCGGTCTGCCGGGCGACCGCATCCGGATGGTCTTCGGCGTGCTCCATATCAATGATCAGCCGGTAGGGCGCCGCCGCATCGAGGATTACTTGTCTCCCAGCTTGAAGGTCGGCGCCGCGCAGTACGTCGAAACTTTGCCAAGCGATCGCCACTACCGAGTGATCGAGGAACCCGGGGGGCTGGGTATGCTCGACAACACGGCGGAATTCCTGGTGCCCAAAGGTCATTACTTCGTGCTCGCCGACAATCGGGACAACGCAGCGGACAGTCGCGTCATGAATCAGATCGGATTCGTTCCGGCGGAAAATCTAATCGGCAGGCTCGAGGTGATTTTTTGGAACAGTGTCGAAAGAAAGTTCGAATTTGTAACCGACTTCGACCGGCAAGCCGAACGGTGAACGCGGTTTAGCCTAGCCCTGGACCGCGCGCTTGCGCCGGCCGGCGCGGACCAGGCTGAGGACGATCGCCAGCAGCGCCACCGCGATCGGGATCAGCCCGATATTGGCGAAGGTCAGCCAGTTCCTCAGCGCGTCGATGTCCTGGCGCAGCGCGAGCTGCACGTTGCGCAACGCCTTGCGGGTCGCGAGCAGCTCGTCGGTGAACTTCTCGATCTCGCGCTTCTGATCTTCGGTCAGGGTCTCGGCGCCGGCCTTGGGCGCGGCCGGGGCGCCGGCCTGGGCCCCTGGTTGACCGGGCGCGCCACCGGCCTTGGCCTGCTGCAATTGGGCGATCTTTTTCTCGGTCTCGTCCATCCGCTTCAGCAGGCGCTGCTCCTCCGCCTTGAACTTCTGGGCGGCGGCGAACTGCAGTTCGGTGACCTTGGTGAACGGGCGCCGGGTCGAGCCGCGGCTGCGCAGGCCGATCAGGTCGGACGAACCCGCCAGGTTGTCGAGCGCGTTCAGCACCAGATCGCCGTTGTGGGAAACCGGCACCGGGATCCGCGTGCCGAAGAATTCGCGGATGCTGACCCAGAACGCATCCGCCAGCATGTCGGTGTCGGCAACCAGGACGATGTTGACCGGCTCCTTGGCTTCGGCGAGATGGGGCGGCCTCTTCTCTTCCGCTTTTTCGGGGACCTTCTCTTCGACCTTCTCTTCGCCCTTCGCTTCGGGCTTGACCTCGGCCTTTTTCTCGTCGCCCGCAGTCGCGGCCGGCTTTTCGCCCTCCGGCTTCGTTTCCGGGGCTTTCTCGTCTCCAGCCTTCTTGTCTTCCGGCTTGGTCGCTTCCGGCTCCTTTTCCTTCGGCGGGCCGTCGGGGAAGGCCGACTTGGTGATACCGCTGAGCCGCGCCGCCAGCACCATGACCTCGCCCGAGGGCTTGAAGCGCTCGACCAACCCCTTGATGTCGGGCGGGTTCTTGGCGACGTGCTTGGGGTCGACCTCCTGGGTCTGGTCGGTGGTCATGATCAGCGGCTCGACCTTGGCCGCGGCGTCCGGCTTGACCCGGATGATGCCGGCGCTCGCCATGTTGATCAGGCTGATGTCGCCGGTCACCAGGTCGGTTCGCGAGATATTGGCCTTCTTGAGCGCGAGCCAGGTGACATAGGGCGCCGGGATCAGCTGGTTCGGCCCGCCGGCGTTGACCATGCGCGCGAGCTTGATGTCGCCGGCGAGCTTGGTCTTGTCGATCTCGACGCCCCAGGCGTCGGTCAGGTATTTGAGCTCCGAGGTCGCCGGCATCGGCATCGCGCCGTAGCGCATCGCCGCCGAGGCCTCGTTGTGCGGATCGAGGAAGATCAGCGCCCGGCCGCCGCGCATCAGGTACTGGTCGATGGCGTACTGGTCCTTGGCGTCGAGGCCGGCGGGATGGGCCAGGAACAGCGCGTCGATCCCTTCGTCGAGGTCCGCGGCGACGAAGATCTGCTTGACCTCGAACTGCTGCTTCAATTGCTCGATGATCGCCCAGGGCGTCGTCGGCCGGCCCTGCATCTGGGCGCGGAAATCGCCGAACAGCGGCAGGCCGGTCCACACGCCGACGACCTTCTTTTTGGGATTGGCGAGGTCGACGATCAGCCGGGTCAGGTCGTATTCCATGAACACGTCGCGTTCGAGCTGGAAGAACGGGATCACGCGTGTCGTCTTGGCCGGCTCGGCGACGCCGCCGACCAGGCCGAAATAAACCTTCTCGCCGGACTCGTCCAAGGGCACGCCCTGCAGGCCGGCTTCGACCGCATGGTCCTCGACCGCGGAGAACGGCTCCGGATCGTGTTCGACGAATTTGACCTTGCCGCCGCCGACGTTGGCGAATTCCTTCAGCATCGAGCGCACGCGGACCGCGTAGTTGCCGTAGGCCGCCGCGTTGTCGCCGAGCCGGTGGGTGTAATAGAGGTCGAGGGTGATCGGCTGCGCGAGGTTCCTCAGCGTGTTGCGGGTGCCCTGGGACAGCGTGAACTGCTTGTCCTCGGTCAGGTCGATGCGCGCCCCGGTAAAGAACGAGGTCGCCGCGTTGACGACGACGAAGGCGAGCACGGCGACCAAGACCGACGCCATGATGCCGCCTTTCGCTCTGACCGCCCTACCGAGCATCGCCTTACTCCCCCTTCTTCCGCTCGATGACGAGCGCGTTGAGGAACAGGAACAGCGCGATCACCGAGCCGAAGAACACCACGTCGCGCAGATCCAGCATGCCGCGCGCGATCGCCGTGAAGTGATTGGTGAAGCTCAGCGAGCGCACGAACTCGACGATCGCGACCGGCGCCCATTCGGTGATCATGCCCTGGACCACCGAGGTCCCCATCGCGATGAAGACGAAGCACAGTGCCGCGGCGACGACGAAGGCGATGACCTGGTTCTTGGTCAGCGCCGAGACGAAGGCGCCGATCGCCAGGAACCCGCCGGCCATGAACAGGCTGCCGAGATAGGCCGCCATGATCACCCCGTTGTCCGGATCGCCGAGGTAGTTGACCGTGATCCAGATCGGGAAGGTCAGCGCCAGCGCGATCGCGGCGAAGCACCAGGCGGCGAGGAACTTGCCGACCACCACGGCGCCCAGCGTCACCGGCAGGGTCATCAGAAGCTCGATCGTCCCGCTGCGGCGCTCCTCGGCCCAGAGCCGCATCGAGATCGCCGGGATCAGCACCAGGTAGAGCCACGGGTGGAAGTTGAAGAACGCGCCGAGGGCCGCCAGGTCGCGCTCGAAGAAACCGCCCGAAAAAAAGGTCAGGGCGCCCGACAGCGCCAGGAAGATGACGATGAAAACATAGGCGAGCGGGGTCGCGAAGTAATCGACCATCTCGCGTCGGAATACGATCAGTGTGTTGTGCATGGCGCGATCCGTCCTCAGCCGGCGGTGGTGATGTTTCGGAATACGTCGTCGAGGCGACCGCGCTCGACATGGATTTCGTCGACGACAACGCCCTTGTCGCGCAGCGCAGCACCCACCGCGGCGGCGATCGCCGCACCGCCCGCGGCGCGCACGAATAGCCGCCCCGGGCCGTCCCCGTCGATGCCGGCGACACCGGCCACCGGTTCGATCGCGGAGCGCGCGGCCGCTTCGTCGGCGACCTGGAGCGAGATGCCGTTGTGGCGGTCCGATTGCGCCATCAGGCCGTCCGGCGTGGTGTCGGCGACGATCCGGCCCCGGTCGATGATGATTGCCCGGCTGCACACCGCCTCGACCTCTTCCAGGATATGGGTCGAGATGACGATCGCCTTGTCGCCCGCCATGGTGCGGATCAGCTCGCGCACCTGGTGTTTCTGGTTGGGGTCGAGCCCATCGGTCGGCTCGTCGAGGATCAGCACCTCCGGGTCGTGCAACAGCGCCTGCGCCAGGCCGACGCGGCGCTTGAAGCCCTTGGAGAGCGTGTCGATCGGCTGCTGCAGCACTTGGCCGAGTTCGGTCTTGGCGATTGCGTCGGCGATGCGGTTCTCGCCTTCAGCGCTCGCAAAGCCGCGGATGTCGGCGACGAAGCGCAACAGCGAGGCCGGGGTCATGTCGGGCCACATCGGCGCGCCCTCCGGCAGGTAGCCGGTGCGGCGCTTGACCTCGATCGGATCGTCGCGGACGTCGAAGCCGGCGACCCGGGCGGTGCCGGACGTGGGACCGAGAAATCCGGTGATCATCTTCATCGTCGTCGACTTGCCGGCGCCGTTGGGGCCGAGGAAGCCGAGCACTTCGCCCTTTGCGACCGAGAACGAGATATCGTCGACGGCGACGATCGGCCCGAAGCGCTTCGACAGATGATCGATTTCGATCATGTTTCCTCCAGCGTTTCGTGTGCGGCGCCGGTTATTTAGTGGCGGTCATGCCCCACACGACACGGCGATATAATAAGAGAC
>JASLSL010000184.1 GCA_030743445.1 Alphaproteobacteria bacterium | reverse complement strand
CAGTAACCGGTAGCATCCGTTTTATTTTTCGGCGCGTTGCGCATCTATACCCGTTATTGGGCGACAGACAGGGTCGTCGGCACCAGCCGCGTGACGACCATGGCGTCGCGGTCCAACAGCTCGCCGACGCGCGGCGAGATGTCGTTCTTCCAGGTATCGCTTTCGTAGACCGCGGCATAGAGTCGCTCGCGTTCCTCTTCGCTCTCGAAGCGGCGCATCCAGACATAGACGGACTCGTCCTCCTCGCCCCGGTAGCTGCCAGTGATCACCATGCCCTTGCCGACCTGGAAGGGGATGATCTCGTTCTCCATGATCTCCAGCCATTCGGCCATTTTCCCGGGCCGGACCGTGTATTGCCGCAATTCGTAGAACGCCATTCTTGCTCTCCCTGTTACTTCGCGCGCGGACGATCGCGATCGATTCCACGCCATGGTTTCGAGTGCACTAGATTTATAGCCCGCCCCCGCGGTGCGGGACAGGGGCGCGCGCATCGCGAACGTTCGTGCGGATAGGCTTTGCCCCCGACATGGAATGGGTTAGGAATTCCCCTGACCGGTGGGGTGGCAGAGTGGTCGAATGCGGCGGTCTTGAAAACCGTTGAACCGAAAGGTTCCGGGGGTTCGAATCCCTCCCCCACCGCCACCCTACGCCTTCGGCTTCGTGCGGCAGGCCACTTAAGTGGACTGCCGCACGAGGGCGATTAGGCGTAGGAGTGTCCGCCGAAGCCTCTTGTCAGCCGAAGCCTTGGCGAAGGCTGATGGCGAAGGCGGACTGGTGACGCGGCATAGTCTCGATACTTTCACCCTACATGGCCTGACGCACGAAAGCGCTTAGGCGTAAGAGTGTCTCCCCCAAGCTCCGTCAGGAGTGAAGGGAGACCGGCGCCAATGTTCCCCCGATCAACCCTGTGCGGCGAGCCAATCGCGGCGTAGTTGGTTGACCTCGGCGCTGTGGTGGCGCTGCTTCTTGCCGGTCGGCTCGAGCGCCTCGTCGGTGAAGAAGCTCGGCAGTTCGTCGTCTTCCTCGGTGAAGCCGGCGGCCTCGTTGAACTCGGCCTCGAGCTCCAGCACCTCGCGGCCCATCCTGGTGAAGAACGCCGGTTCGAGGTCGGTGCCGAGCGCGTCGTTCAGCGCATTGGTGATGAAGTCGTGGTTGACGTTGGTCACCGACCGCCCGAAGACGCAGATGCCGAGCGAGTCGACCGCGGCACAGTTCATCTGGATGTCCATGCTGGCCTCGGTCAGCTCCTCGGTGGTCGTGCCCTCGCACTTGTAACCCGGCAGGTTGCCCGCGGTGTGGTCGGCGCCCTGCGCGGTCAGCATCATGCTGATCCCGGTCACCTCGATGACCCGCGGGTCGTAGGCGCTGATCGCCTGCTTCTTGACCACCGGCACCCGCTTGACGCCATAGTGCTCGCCGACCCGGGCGGTGCCTTGGGCCAGGATGCGGCCGCGCTCGTTGCCCTCGCGGATGTCCTTCATCGCCGCCGCCATGAACTCGGTGTCGGCCCAGTCGGCATCGCCGGCCTCCATCATGACCGCCAGCAGCGCGCCGGTCTCGATCGTGTCGATCACCAAGTCGTTGGCGATCGCGTTGAGCGCCGCCAAATCGTCCGGGTCCTTGATGCCGCAGTTGGTGCCCATCAGGCCGATGGTTTCGTACTCCATCGGCGAGACCAGCTCCTTGCCGTCGGGGCCGTGATAGACGTTGCTGCACTGGATTTGACAGCCCGGCATGCAGGCGTGGGCTGGCTCTCCGCCGCGCTCCAGATTGAGCTCGCGGATGTAGTCGCCGCCCATCTTGTTGCGCTCGACGTCGGTGTCGACGATCTGGCCGGAGCTGAAGTTACGCGTCGGCAGCCCGCCCATGTGGTTGGTCATGTCGGCGACCATCGCGGTGCCGAGAAGGGTGAAGTTCTTGATCGCCGGGTCGTCGTTGAGCATGCCGCCATAGGCCTTGACCGACTGCATGACCTTCTTGCGGTCGTGGAAGGTCGGCATCTTGTGCAAGTCGACGACGATCGCCTTGACCTTCTTGGAGCCCATGACCGCGCCGACACCGCCGCGCGCGCAAATGCGCACCGGCCGGCCCTCGGGATCGGTGAACGCGATGCCGGCGATCAAGCCCTGGTATTCGCCAACCGGCCCGCAGATGCCGAGGCTGACCTTCTTGCCGTATTCCTCGAACAACAGCTTGGCGGTCTCGAACGCGCCCTTGCCCATATAGGGCGAGGCGTCGTGGAATTCGATATCGCCCTCCTTCGGGATTCGGATCACGACCCACTCGGAGGACGCGCCGTTGAGCGTGAAGCCGGCCAGCTCCAACTGGCCGAGGGCGAAGGCGAAGTTTCCGCCGCCGTTGCTCTCCTTGATCCCCCCGGTCAGCGGGCTTTTGCAGCCGACGCTGATGCGGTTGGCGTTGGAGAAGTTGGTGCCGGCGAAGGGTCCCGCCGAGAAGATCAGCGGGTTTTCCGGCGACAACGGATCGACCGTTGCCACACCGCGGTCGAGCAAGGTCTTGGCGATGAGGTAGCGCCCCGCCCGGGCGAGCGCCTCGCCGTCCAATTCTTCCCGATCGATGGATTGCTTCTCGAGATCGATATGTAGATATGTCCGCATGTCTCGCGTCCCGCCTTGAGCGTTGAAATTCACCGTTTCCAGGGGCTCGATGCCGGCACCCCACGGCTCCCTCTCCCAGGATAAAAAAATTGGCCCGAAAGGTCGATCACTTCAAGCGAAACCTTGGGAAAAGATTTCGCGGGTTCAAATCGCCCCCACCGCCTCGATCTCCCGGGTGATCCGGCAGGGAGGGAAGCCCCAGCTTGGGAAATAGGCGTGCTGGGCGATCGGCACGTCGCCGCCGGCGACGATCAGGGTGATCCTTTCGGGATCGCCGACCGCCGGGATCGCCTCCCCCTTCCCGTCCGCCTCGCGGACCCACTCGGGCCAGCGGTCGCGACCGGCGATGTTGGTCGCGATCCACGACGCGCGCCATTCCTCGTGCAGCATGCGCGCGGTCCGGGCGAGGTGCGCCTTGACCTGCGCCTTGCTCCAGCCGTCCCGCGCCAGTTGCCCGGCGGTCGCGGGCGCCAGCACCACGGTCGCGATGCCGTCGTGCAGCCGCCCGAAGTTGGAGGCGGCGGAGCCCATGACGCTGGCGATCTCCTCGAGCCCGCCGGTGACGTTAATCGCGGTCTCGGCACGCAGCAGGGTGATCGTGCTGGCGTCGACGTCGAACCCG
>JASLSL010000183.1 GCA_030743445.1 Alphaproteobacteria bacterium | reverse complement strand
CACGTTGTGTCCGTCAGTCCCGTTCGCGACCTTGACCCGGAAGGCGATGCCGTCCTTGTCGGCCTGCTCGGTCACCGCCTCCTTCAAAAGGTAACCGTTGCGCAGGACTTCGAGCCGCAACTGGTGCGCCCATTCGAGCCTCTCGAATTGCTCGTCGAGGATTTCGCGCGCGTCGTAACGGTCGTCGACCGCCTGCCAACGTTCGGGGAATTTGGTGTCGTCGGTGACCGTATCCTCGAACTTGTCTGTGCCCCAGCCGGCCTTGTAGTCGTACTGCAGCCATTCCCGGAGCGTCGCCAACTGCTGGGCCTCGGCGTTGTGCGGGAAGATGCCGGGATGGATGACCGAGTAGTCGGGACCGGCGAAGAAATGGTTGGCCCGTCGGCGCGGTTTCGTCGGCACCCCGCCGACCACCGCTGCGGGACCCATCGCGTAACCGGATTCCTTGCCCTGGATCTTGCCCATGTGGCAGTCCTGGCAAGTCACGCCGCGCGCCGCCGAGGGCGAGGTCCGGTACTCGCTGAACGCCTCCTCGAGGCGGAACCCGTTGAACAGGGTCACGTCGTGGCACGAGCCGCAGAACATCGGCGTCGAGATCGGCGCGAAGAACTTCACTTCAGTGTGGACCTGGCGTCCGGGTTTGCCGGGCTCGGTCACCATCCGGTATTCGTGACGATTCTCCAGGGTGCGCTTCATCTCCTTGTTGCCGAGCGGCCCGTAAACCGGCTCCAGCAGGCCGCCTTCGATCACGGCCAGCCTTCCGCTCGCCTTGTTGTAAATCTTGTCGACCCGGTGGCAGACGACGCAGGTGATGCCTTCGCGCGAGGTCGGATGCCGGTCGAGGTTCGAGATCGCCGGCGATTCGCCAAGGCTGGCGCCGACCTGGCTGTGACAGCGCAGGCAGAAATCCCCGTTGCTGCCGTTGGCGATCAAGTTGATGAAGTTGTTGATCGCCATGTAGACCGGGCTGAGCTGAGAGTACGAGTGCTGAGAGACCGACCACTCTTTGTATTGCTCGGGATGACAAGTGCCGCACGTGGCCGCCGACGGAAAGCGGCTCTCGCCGAACAACGCCTCGTGTGCCGCCTCGGCGCCGACCTCTTTCTTCTTCGCCTGGGCGAATTGCGGTTTCTCCCAAGACAGAAGCGTATCCGAATCCGCAGCGGCATCCGACGCGGTCAGGGCACTCCCAGCCATGACGAATGCAACAGCAAAGGCGGCGAGGCCCAAACGCTTACAACACAGCAATAGCTTGATCGGTACTCGGCTCATGCGGTCCCCCTGCGATGCGTCCAAAACGTGCTCGCCAAAGCACATAACAGTTCCGGTGCACTTCATGACTTCTTTTATTCGCCTGATACTATGGCGAATCGTCCCCGTCGGACAATCCCGGAATCGTTAACGTGCGCGCCTTTCGGCACAGAGGCCGTGCATTTGGCGGCCTTATCCAAAATTATACCATTGGTCCGCCGACCGCAGTGTCCAACGTCACAAATTTGCAAAATACCGGAAATTAACTGTTCTCAGCCGCGTTCGGACGCAAATTAACCGACTTGACGGGTCGGTTTTGGCCCGGAATGCGGCACTTTAGCGACAGTCTTTTGAAAAATTTGGCACCCTGAATTAGGCGGCCGATTCAGCGCTCGACAGTAGCTTTTTCGATGTCGATCAACCGGTCAAGTCCGATCGTCTGGTGAATCTCCTGCTGCAGACCGCGCGCCTCCTCCGGCGGCAGTTTCGAATCGCTCATCCCGTCGCGCATCGAATCGTAGCAGTCGCGCCATGCCCGATAGGCCGCCAGCAGCGGCATCACCGGATCGATCAGCAGGCGGAACCCGAGTTCGCCCATCTCCTCGACGGTCATGCCGAGCGCCGGCAGCCCGCCCGCCGGGACGATTTGGACCAAGGGCGGCGCCACGCGCTCGCCGATGTAGCGCACCTCTTCCGGATTGCGCGGCGAGATCAGAAGCATGTCGGCGCCGGCCTCGCGATAGGCTTCGATTCGCCTGATCCCGTCGTCGATGTCGCTCGATCTGACACCGTTGGTCCGGGCGACAATCACCAACGCGTCGCCGCGCCGCGCCGCCACCGCCTCGCGGACCTTCGCCGCCATCAGCTCCAAGGAGATCATGTGCTCGATGCCGATATGATGGTGTGCCCGTTTCGGCAAGATCTGGTCCTCGATCTCGATCGCGGCGAAGCCCGCGGCCTCGACCATCGGGATGGTGCGGTGCATATGCATCGCGTCGCCCCAACCCGCCGCCGCATCCAGGATCAACGGCAGGTCCGAGACGGTGCGAATGTCGTTCCCCGCCTGTACCATCTCGCTGACGTTGAGGTTGGCCTCGAGCACCGCCTTGGCATAGCCGGTCGCCCCGCCACCGAGATAGAGCGCCCGGAAGCCGGCCGCCTCGGCCATCTTCGCCATCAACGGGTTGAGCACCAGCGGCGCCACCACCGGTTCGGCGTCGTCGATCAACGCGCGCAAATTCGTCATCTCTGTCTCCCCTGGCCCATCCCCCCTGGTGGGGTGGATGTTGTCCCTTGCCGCCGCGGCCTGTACCGTATCCCGCCGCGTCGCACGAGGGAACCACGGACCCGATATGTCGGACACCAAAACGATCACCCATGGCTCCCATTGGGGGGCGTTCACCGCCGAGGTCGAGAACGGCCGCCTGGTCAGCGTCGAGCCCTTCGCGAAGGACGCCGATCCATCGCCGATCTTGGCTTCGATGCCGGAAGCGCTCTACGCCGACTGCCGGGTCGATCGGCCGATGGTGCGCAAGGGCTGGCTCGACGATGGCCCCGGCGGCCCGAGCAACGGGGACGGGCGCGGCGCCGAGCCCTTCGTCGCGGTGCCGTGGGACGAGGCGCTCGACCTCGTCGCGAACGAACTCGCGCGGGTCAGGCAGTCACACGGGAACGGGGCGATCTTCGCCGGCTCCTACGGCTGGTCGAGCGCCGGACGGTTCCACCACGCCAAGACTCAGTTGCAGCGTTTTCTGAATTGCGGCGGCGGCTACACCGGCAGCGTGCACAGCTACTCCATCGCCGCGGGCCTCGCGATCCTGCCGCATGTCATCGGCGGCGCCGAGATGGCACGCGGGCCATTCACCAGTTGGGACAGCATCGCCGCCGACACCGGGCTGATGGTCATGTTCGGCGGGATTGGCCTGAAGAATGTCCAAGTCGAGCCGGGCGGCATGGGCGAGCACACCGCCGCGACCTGGCTCGAGCGCGCCAAGGCCAACGGCTGCGAGTTCGTCTCGATCACCCCGCTGAGGGACGATTCGGCGGACTTCCTCGAGGCCGAATGGCTGGCGCCGAGGCCCAACACCGACGTAGCACTCATGCTCGGCTTGGCCCATACGCTGGTCGCCGAGGATTTGCACGATCCGGACTTCCTGGCGCGCTACTGCGTCGGCTTCGACGAGTTCCGCGCCTACTTGGTGGGCGAGAGCGACAGTGAGCCGAAGGACGCCGACTGGGCCGCGGCGATCACCGAAATCGAGGCCGCGACGATCCGCGATCTCGCCCGCCGGTTGGCCGCGACGCGAACCATAATCACGACCGCATACGCGCTGCAGCGCGGCGACCACGGCGAGCAACCCTATTGGATGACC
>JASLSL010000182.1 GCA_030743445.1 Alphaproteobacteria bacterium | reverse complement strand
AGAGGACGCCATCCTCGACGACCGGCATGTGACGGAACCGGCGCTGGGTCATCTCGCCCATGATGTGGTTGAGGCTGTCCTCGGGCGTGCAGGTCACGACGTTGCCGGTCATGATGGTGTCGACCGGCATGGCCAACAGGTCTCCGCCCTGTCCGGCCAGCGCCCGGACGATGTCCCGCTCCGAGATGATCCCGTCGACGGCCTTACCATCGGCCGACACGACCAGCGCACCGATGCCCTTCGCTTCGAGCAACTTCACTGCGGCCGAAATCTGGGCGTCCGGCTGGATGGTCGCAACCGTGCCGCCCTTCTGCTTCAGCATGTTGTGTACTTTCATGGGCGTCGCCTCCCCCATTCGGGTTTCGTGGCTGCCGCATATACCTTTGACCTAATATTAGCACGAAGCGGCGGGTTATGGGTACTGCCCTAACCGGCCGCGGTGTTACCGGGCGACGTCGAGGAACGCGAGGATCAGCAGTATTACGATCAGAAGCGCGCCGCCGCCGCCGAATATCCACAACAGCTTGCCGGCGCGCCCGCCGAAGATCGGACCGCCGCCGCCCCGGCCGGGCGTGAGCATTTTGTAAACGACCCAGATCAAGACGGCGAACGCGAGGACGACGACGGCGACTAGTTCAATCATGGCAGGCGAGCTTCCGTCGCGCTGGACCTACATGCCCAGCATCTTCTTGAGGTTTTCCAGACCGGCTTCGTAGATACCGCGAACCGCCGCAACCGCCTCCGATTCCGGCGCGCCCGAGGGGGTAAACTCGCTCGACCATTCGACGACGCAGCCGACACCCGATTCCGCCTCGCGCACCGTCAGGGTCGACACGTAATCCTCGACCGGGATCGGACCCTGCAGTATCGAGTAGGTGTAGGACCGCGACTGGTCGTCGTGGTGCTGCAGCCGCTCGACGATCTCGCCGCCGTCTCCGGCGAGGGTCAATCGGCGCACGGTGCCACCCTCTTCCAGCGAACTCGACTCGACCGCCGGATGCCATTGCGCCAGTGCGTTGAAGTTGCCGATCACGCTCCACACCTGGTCGGCGGTGACCGCCAGTTCGGTCGACATCGAAACGTTGGACATCTGCCACCTCCGCTCGTCGCCTTGGTTGGCGACCTTGGGACCACTGTAGCAAGCCACCGGCAAATGTGAACAGGGCGGATTAAGCCAAATCGGCGAGGCGGGCCTCTATTGCGGCGCGGGTCGCGAGGCTGGTCTGCGCCCCCAGCACGGTGCAGGCGAGGCCGGCGCCGACGGTCGCGAAACGCAACGCGGAGGCGAGGTCGCCGCCACCGTCGAGCGCCGCCGCGAGGCAACCCGCGAAGGCGTCGCCGGCGCCCGTCGTGTCGACCGGCTCAATTTTCAGGGCCGGGACCCTGTGGACGCCGTCCGGTCCCGCCGCCAAGACGCCGTCCGGCCCAAGGGTCATGACGCAGACGAGATCGTGCCGGCTGGCGAGAAGGCCCGGCAACTCGCTATCGTCGCCCGGCGATATCCCGGCGGCCGCCGCGACCGCGGCACCCTCGACTTGGTTGATCAGCAGAAAGTCGATTTGGTCCAAAATCTCGTCCGGTACCGGGGCGGCGGGGGCGACGCTCAGCATGACACGGGCGCCGCTCGCCTTGGCGCGGCGGATCGCGGCCCAGTTTTCCTCGGGGCGCACCTCCATCTGCAGGATCAGGATGGCCTCGGGGCCGAGCGCTTCGTCCGGCACCTGGTCGGCGGTGACCTCTTGGTTGGCGCCACTGGCGACGACGATCGCGTTCTCGCCCGCGCCGTCGATCCAGACCGCCGCGCAGCCGGTCGATTGCTTGCCCGCCTCGATCGACGCGAGGTCGACGCCGCCCGCCCGCATGAGGGAAAGCGCCGGCTCGGTCATGGCGTCGCCCCCGACCCGGCCGACCATCCGCACATCGGCGCCGGCGCGCGCCGCGGCGAGCGCCTGATTGGCGCCCTTGCCGCCCGGCACCATTTCGTAAGTCGGACACAGCATCGTCTCGCCCGGGGCGGGCAGCCGCCCGACGGGCATCGCCAGGTCGATGTTGATCGAACCGAAGACGGTGATCATTGCCCTCTGCCAAGTTTGCCGCTCGAACTCAGTGACAATAACACGGCTGCGATCGAGTTCTTCAAACCCGTCGGCGGCCTCCGCCATTGGCGGGAACGCGGACATTTGCTAGCAAGGTGGATGGATTCGTCGCACAAGGTGCATCCGGTCATCCTGTCGGGTGGCTCGGGGACGCGCTTGTGGCCGTTGTCGCGGGCGCTGTACCCGAAACAGTTGCTGCCGCTCGCCGGGCGGTACTCGATGCTGCAGGAAACCGTGTTGCGCGTCGGGTCGGACGACCTGTTCCATGTCCCGACCCTGATCGCCAACGCCGAGCACCGGTTCATCATCGCCGAGCAGCTTCGCGAAATCGGCGTCGTGGCCGGCGCCATCGTCTTGGAGCCGGTCGGCCGCAACACCGCGCCGGCGGCCGCGGCCGCGGCACTGATGCTGGCCGCGGACGACGAAGAGGCAATCCTGGCGGTGTTTCCGTCCGACCACCTGGTGCGCGATCGCATGGCCTTCGAGGCGGCGGTGGAGTTGGCGGCCGAGGCGGCGCGCACCGGCTCGCTGGTCGCCTTCGGGGTACCGCCCACGGCGCCCGAGACCGGCTACGGTTATATCCGACGCGGCGGTCCCGTCGAGGGTGCGGTCGGGTGCTTCCGGATCGACTCCTTCGTCGAAAAGCCGGACGCCGCCCGCGCGCGGGAATTCCTCGATGCCGGCAGCTACACCTGGAACAGCGGCATGTTCGTCTTTTCCGCGGCGGCCTACCTCGAGGAGCTGGAACGCCTGCAGCCCGACATGTTGGCGAGTTGTCGCGAAGCGGTCGCGGCCGCGAGCGGCGACCTCGGCTTCCTGCGCCTCGGCGAGGACGCGTTCGCCGGATCGCCGGCGGGCTCGATCGACTTTGCGGTGATGGAGCACACCGGGCGCGCCGCGGTGGTGCCGGTCGATTTCGGCTGGAACGACGTCGGCGCTTGGCCGGCGTTGTGGGAAATCGGCGACAAGGACGCGGACGGCAACGTGGTGCTCGGCGACACCGCGCTCGAGGATGTCCGGAACAGCTACCTGCGCAGCGCGGACGGCCGGCTCATCGCCGCCATCGGGATCGAGGATTTGGTCGTGGTCACGACCGAGGACGCGGTGCTGATCGTGCCGAAGGGCCGGAGTGCCGAGGTCAGGCCGCTGGTCGAGCGGCTCGGCAAGGACGGCCGCCAGGAGGCGGAGATCCATCGCCGGGTATACCGCCCGTGGGGCTACTACCAGGAGATCGACCATGGCGAGCGCTTTCGCGCCAAGCGCCTGATGGTCAAGCCCGGGGCCCAGCTATCGCTGCAGAAGCACGGCAAGCGGGCCGAGCACTGGGTCGTGGTGCGCGGTATGGCACGCGTCACCCGCGGCGACGAGACTTTCGATTTGAGGCCCGACCAGTCGGCCTATATTCCGATCGGCGAGGTCCACCGGCTGGAGAACCCGGGGGACGAGCCGCTGCACATCATCGAGGTGCAGACCGGCGACTATCTCGGCGAGGACGATATCGAGCGCCTCGAGGACGATTACGGCCGGGAGTGAGCGCGGCCCCCCCTCCCTAACCCTCCCCCTCGTTGGGGAGAGGGGACGGTCCGTGTCGGCTCGAAAATTAGTTCCCCCTCCCCTACGAGGGAGGGGACCAAGGGGAGGGGACAGTCCGTGTTGGCTCGAAAATTAGTGCCCCCTCCCCAACGTGGGAGGGGGCTTGGGGGAGGGGGTCCAAGTAAGAATTTCCTCATGGCTCGCTTCCTCATACTTCGACAAGCGAGCCATGAGGTGAGTTTTACGTGTATCTTGAGTCCCGCTTGTCCCGGGAATGACGGATGGTGTTGCGTAGCGACCGGCTATCCCGGCTGGGGCAGGTTGGCCTCGGAGAGGCCGGTGCGGCTCAGCTCATCGGCGAAGCCGTCCTCCATCTCGATCTCAAGGGCCATGTTGACCTTGTTGAAGAGGCCGGTCAGCGCGATTCGGATGGTTAGGGCGACGATCTGGCCTTCGCTGAAGTGCCGGCGCAGATCCTCGAACACCTTGTCGCGGATGCCCCACGGCCGCTCGGTGACGAGGCGCGCGTAGTCGCGCACCAGGATTTCGACCTCGTCGAGGCCGGGGACCGCAGGCTCCAGGATGTTCTCCACCGTCTCGGCGTCGAGCCCGTGGTCGACCAGCCGGGCCGAGTGGTAGGCGACGCAATAGGGGCATTCGTTGACCCGGCTCACGGCCACGGTCGCGATTTCGACCAGGCGCTGGGGCAGGACCTCGGCCTCGCGCATCTCGGCCGAAAGGCTGAAGATGTGGCGCAGCCCCTCCGGCGAGTGGGCATAGACCGGAATCAGGTTGGAGAAATACCCGAACTGCTCGGCATAGCGCGCGTAGTCGGCGCGCGCCGCCACCGGCGCCTCGTCGATCGAAAGGTCCATCACGCGGGCCATGGTATCGCTCCTCTATCCTCTACCTAACTTCCCCAAGCCGTCATTCCCGGTCAAGCCCAGATACCTGCAAGGTGGATGGGCGCGAGCCGGGACCCATTCCGGAGAACAACCCAGCGGCAGGATGCTTGTCAGCGTATCTCAGGAATGGGTCCCGGATCGGGCTTCGCCCGTCCGGGATGACGAATCTTGATTTACGCACCTAACCGCGCTCACGATTGCTAAATATGCGCGACGTTGGCCGGGTCGGGGGCGAGCTCGCCGCGCTCGACCTTGCGGACGACCTCGGCGATCGCCTCGTTGGCCGGGGTCGGGATGCCGGCCTCCTTGCCCTTCTCGGCGACCAGGCCGTTGATGAAGTCGATCTCGGTGCGCCGGCCCTTTTGGATGTCCTGGCCCATCGAGGGACGCTGCTCGTCGTTGCGAAAGCGGGTGTTCTCCAACAGGGTATTCTCGACCTCCTCGAGTGCCGCCGCATCGCCGCCGCCGGCGGCCGAAATCTTGTCCGGCGTCATGCCGTACATGTTCTCAAGGTCGTAGCCGAGCGCCAGGCCGACGTCGATCGCCTCGCCGGCGAGACGGATCGCGAGCCGGCGGGTGACCTCGTCGCGGTCGTTCTGGTTGCCGCCCTGGCCGGTCGAGGCCGAGACGCTGTTGCGCATGGCATTGATGCAGAGCTTGGTCCAACGCTCGCCCCACAGGTTTTCGGTCACCTTGGAGCTGTCGACCGGCTTCAGCATCTCGGCGATTTCCGCCACCCGCTCGGTCTTGCGGCCGTGCACCTCGCCGACCCGGAACACGATGTGCTGCTCGCCGCCCTTGCTGACGTTGCGCTGGATGCAGCCCGGCTCGAACAGCTCGACCGCGATCATGCTGGCGATGCAGCCGACCGTCTTGCCCCAGCCGACGACCCCGGCGATGCGCTCCTCGTTGATCGAGTTCTGCAGCGAGACGACAAAGCCGCCCGGCGCCAGGTATTGCGCGATCATCGTCGTCGCCCAAACGGTGTCGTAGGACTTGGTCGCGACGAAGGCGATGTCGATCGGCTCCTTGGTCAGGTTTTGTACCTCGGTCAGGTGCATCGCGCGCACCGGCGTGGTGAAGTTCTCCTCCTCGGTCAGGCCGAGTAGCTCGAGGCCGTGGCCGCGCATCTTCTCGACATGCTCCGGCCACGGGTCGATCAGGATGACGTCCTCGCCCGACCTGGTGAGGTAGGCGCCGACATGCCCGCCGAGCGCGCCGGCCCCGACGACCGCGATTTTCTTGCCCATGTGTCTTGTCCCGTCGTTAGAAGGGCCTGTCGCCCGCGATGGTGATGCGATGCATCCGGCGGCGCTCGCCGTCGTAGTCGCCGACCGCGTAGTGCTGGGTGCACCGGTTGTCCCAGAGCGCGAGCGAGCCGACTTTCCAGCGGAAACGGCAGACGAATTCCGGCTGCGTCGCGTGTTTCGCGAAGAACTTTAGCAGCGGTGCGCTCTCTTCCTCGGTCATGCCGTCGAAGTGCTGGGAGTGGTTGCCGAGGTAGATCGCCTTCCGGCCGGTCTCCGGGTGGGTTCGCACCAGCGGATGGACCGCCTCGGTCACCACGTCGTCGCCCGGATCCTTGACCTTGGCTTGCATCGCCTTGCTGCCCTTGTAGCGGTCCTTGCGCGCTTCCCTGCCGTGGCTCTTCATCCGGTCGCCAACGTTGAAGGTCTTGAGTTTTCCGGCAACCTCCTTCATGCCGTCCGACAGCGCGTCGTAGGCCATGTACATGTTGGCGTACATCGTGTCGCCGCCGGCCGGCGGCACCTCCTTGGCGTAGAGCATGGTGGCCAACGCCGGTTTCGGATTGAACATCTGGTCGGTGTGCCAGACCGCGCCGAAGGTGCGGGTGTCGGCTTCTTCCTTGATCAACTCGAGGATTTCCGGGTGGTCGTCGAGCCCCTTCATGAACGGGTGGAAGTGGATGTCGCCGAACCGCCGGGCGAAGGCGATTTGCTGGTCCGGCTTCAGGTCCTGGTCGCGGAAGAAGATCACCAGGTTTTCCAACAGCGCCCGGTGGACCTCGTCGAAGGTCTGGTTGTCCAACTCCGTCGAGAGATCGATGCCCTCGATCTCGGCGCCCAGCGCGCCCGTAATCGGCCGCACCTCGATGGTCTGGTAGCTCATCCGGGGCTCCCCGATATTGCAGCGTCCGCTGATTTTGCACCGCCCAGCGGGAAATGCCAATTCCGCCGCATTGCCTCGCTTCGCCGTCCATGGCTAAATCCGGATCGCAGGGAGCCGCCCACGTGAAAAGACCGTCCGTTTCCGACAGCCTGAAGCGCTTGATGGCGCCGCACTCGATCGCGGTGGTGGGGGCCTCGCGCGATCCCGCCAAGATCGGCCACGCCTTCATCCGGAACCCGTTGGAGAACGGCTACAAGGGTCGGCTCTACCCGGTCAATCCGGGCGGCGGTGAGATTTGCGGCATCCCCTGCGCGCCGAGCATCGCCGATATCAAGGGCAAGATCGATTTGACGGTGCTGGTGGTGCCGGCCGAGCGCAGCATTCCCGCACTCCGCCAGTGCGCCGAGAAAGGGGTCGAGGCGGTGATCGGCATCACCTCGGGCTTCGCCGAGGCCGGCCGAGCCGGCGCCGGCTTTCAGCGCGAGCTCGGGGAAATTCTTGCCGCGGCACCGTTCCGCATGATTGGCCCGAACTCGGAAGGCATCGTGGTGCCGAAGTCGAAGCTGCAGCTCACCTTCTCGCCGATGTTCAACGCGATGGTCGACGGGCCGGTCCGGATCATGTCCCAGTCGGGCGGCATGTCGGGGATGATCGCCTCGCGCCTCGCCAAGCGCGGGGTCGGGATCGGGGCGCTCTTTAGCACCGGCAACGAGGACGACATCAACACCGCCGACCTGATGGAGTATTTCGCCGACGACCCGGGGACCGGCGTTGTCCTCGCCTATCTCGAGGAAATCCGCGACGCCCGGCGGTTCGTCAAGGCGGCGCGGCGGTACCGCAACGGGCGCGCCGTCGTCGTCATGAAGGGCGGGCGCAGCCCGGCCGGCGGTCGCGCGGCGATGTCCCACACCGGGGCGATCGCTGGCGACGATCGGGTGGTCGATGGCGTGTTCCGGGAGCTCGACGTCGTCCGGATCAGGGATTCGCACGCCGCGGTCGATGCGACGGCTGCACTCTCGATGATGAAGTGGATGCGCGGCCGGCGGGTCGGCATCGTCGGCATTGCCGGCGGCTTCGGGGTCGAGATGACTGATTTGGTCGAGACCAGTGGCCTCTTGGCACCGCCGTTCAGCGATAAGGTCCAGAAGAAGCTGCGCCCGATCATGCCGTTCTACGGCGCGGTGGGGAACCCGATCGACATGACCGGCACGATCATCAACCAGCCCGACATGTTCCGAGACGTCCTCAATATCGCGATCGACAGCGGCGAGGTCGACGCGATCGTGATCCTGCTGACCTTCGTCGGCGAGCCGAAGATCATCGAGGCGGTGATCCATGCCAACGAGGCCTCGGACCTGCCGGTCCTGGTCTGCTGGACCGGCGGCGGCGAGGATACTTCGCCAGCCTGCCAGATGCTCTACGGCAAAGGCATTCCGACCTTCGACAGCCCGGCCGCGATCCTGACCGGGCTCGAGGCGCTGAAGGCGCAAGCGGGGCTCTGATGACGGCGAACGTTCGCAAACGCCTGGAGCAATGGGTCGCCGAGGGCCGCCGCGTGGTGCACGAAGCCGACGCCAAGGCGCTGCTAAGGCTCGCCGGGGTGCCGGTGCCGGCGCGGAGTCCGCGGGCAGGGCGGCTCGCGGTCAAGCTCGCCTCCGACAAATATCCGCACAAGAGCGAGCATGGCCTGGTTCACCTCGACGTGGCGCGGCGGGACGTCGCCAAACTCTCGCGCCAACTGCAACGGAAAGACCCGGACGGGTCCGTTCTGGTCGAGCGCATGGTCGAGGGCGGGGTCGCCGAGTGGATCGTCGGCTGCAAGCGGGACGCGACGTTCGGGCCAGTGGTGGTGACTGGGCCCGGCGGCGTGCTGGTCGAGCTTCTCGACCGGGCCGAGGTACGATTGGCACCGACCAGCCTGAAGACCGCCAAGGCGGTGCTCGGCAACGGACCGGGCGCCAAACTGCTGAACGGCGCACGCGGCAGGCCGCCGGGCGACCGCGATGCCTTGGCGCGGTTGATCGTCGCCGCCTCGAAATTCTTCGCCCGCCACCAGGACTTGATCGAGGAAATCGACCTCAACCCGGTGATCGTGCTGCCCAAGGGGCAGGGCGTCGTGGCGGCCGACGCGATGCTGGTTCTACGACGGAAGGAAACCGGAAAATGATCGATGCGCCCTATGGCGAGTTGGAGATTGGACAAAGGAAGGTCTCGAAGGGACGCACCCTGACCGAGGCCGACGTGGTCAATTTCTGCATGCTGACCGGCAACTGGCTGGAGCTGCACGCCAATGCCGAGTTCGCCAAGCAGACCATGTTCGGCCAGCGAATCGTCCAAGGCAGCCTGATCTTCTCGATCGGCAACGCGATGATCCCGTTCGATCCCGAGGTGATCGAGGCGTTCTATGGCTGCGACAAACTGCGCTTTGTGAAACCGAGCTTCATCGGCGATACGATCTGGGCGACGGGCGAGATCGTCCGCCTCGAGGCGCGAGGCGACAAGCACGGCCTCGCCACTCTATTGTTGGAGGTCGCCAACCAGCGCGAGGAAGTGGTGATGAGCTGCGAGTTCAGCCTGCTGGTGCGCAAGGACCGGCTCAAGCCCGTGACCGGCCCCCAAACGGGTTAGAAGAAGCGGCTAGAAAGAGGACAAGGATATGAATTTTCTCTCCGAGGAACAGGAAATCTGGCGGCGCACTGTCAACCGCTTCATGGACGAGGAGATCACCCGCGAGTACGTCCGCAAGTGCGACATGGAACGCCAGTACCCCTACGAGGGCTTCGACAAGATCGCCGCGCAGGGCTGGCTCAAGGCGCTGATCCCCGAGGAGGCCGGCGGCGACGGCGGCAACATCTTCGACTACGCGCTGATGTGCGAGGCGCTCGCCAAGTACGGCTTCGACTTCGCCGCCTCGTTGCTGGTCTCGACTTTCACCGCGCTCAACGTCGTCCACCACGCCTCGCCCGAACAGGTCGAGCGCCTGGTCAAGCCGTTCATGGCAGGCAAGCTGCGCTTCGCGATCCTGATCTCGGAGCCGGGCGTCGGCTCCGACGTGTCCGGGGTGAAGTTGCGCGCCCGGCTCGACGGGAACGAATATGTACTTAACGGCCAAAAGCTGTGGGCCAGCGGATCGGGGGCGGAGAACACCGTGCTCTGCGTCCTGGCGCGGACCGACCCGGACGTCGGACGCCACGGCGGCCTGTCGATCTTCCTGGTGCCGAACGACACCCCGGGGGTCGACATCCAGCCGATCGAAACCGTGGTGCGAAGGATGACCGGCACCTACCAGGTCTATTTCGACGACGCGCGCGTCGCGCCCGACACCATGCTGGGCGAGGAGGGCCAGGGCTGGCAGCTGATCACCGATCATCTCGACATCGAGCGGATTTCGATCTCCGCCTCCTATGTCGGCAACGCCCAGCAGGCGGTCGACGATGCGCTCGCCTACGCCCAAGAGCGCGAGCAGTTCGGCCGCGCGATCTTTGAGTTCCAGGTCATCCGCCACCGGCTCGCCGACATGCAGACCCGGGTCGACGCGGCCCGTCTGATGGTCTACCGGGCGGCGGATATGGCGTCGCGCGGCGAGCCCTGCACCAAGGAGGTCGCGATGGCCAAGCTGTTCGCCTCCGAGGCCCTGCGCGAGGTCAGCCTCCAGGGACTGCAGATCATGGGCGGGCACGGCCAGTTGCCCGAGGCCGACATGGAGCGCTACGTGCGCGAGGGCACCCAGGCGACGATCGGCGGCGGGACCTCGGAGATCCAACGCACCATCATCGCCAAGCACATGCGGCACAGTTGATTCAGGGAGCATTAGAGAAATGGCAGGTCTTTACTACGAGGAATTCGAGATCGGGATGGAGTTCAAGCACGAGATCACCCGGACCGTCACCGAAATGGACAACGTGATGTACTGCGCGTTGACCCACAATCCGCAACCGCTGCACCTGGACGAGGAATTCGCGAAGCAGACCGAGTTCGGCCAGCGCATCGTCAACAGCCTGTTCACGCTCGGCCTGACCATCGGCGCGACCGTCGGCGAAACGACGCTGGGGACGACGATCGCCAATCTCGGCATGACCGATATACGTTTCGCCAATCCGGTGTTCCACGGCGACACGCTGCACTTCGTCACCAAGATCAAGGAAAAGCGCGAGTCGAAGTCGCGACCCGAGGCCGGCCTCGTGGTGTTCGAGCATTTCGGTTTCAACCAGCGCGACGAGGAGGTCGCCTATTGCGTGCGCACCGGCTTCATGAGGAAGAAACCCAAATGATTATCCGATCCTGGCTGTTCGTTCCGGGGGATAGCGAGCGCAAGCTCGAGAAGGCCCGCGGGAACGAGGCCGACGCCCTGATCCTCGACCTCGAGGATTCGGTCGCCGACGACCGGCAGGAGATCGCCCGCAAGATGGTCTGCGCCTATCTCGAGGATCGCGGCGACCGTTCGCGCCAGCAGCTCTGGGTCCGGATCAACCCGTTGGACACCGACCTCTCGATGCCCGACCTGGAAGCGGTCATGCCGGGCGTGCCGGACGGCATCTGCCTGCCGAAGGTCTACACCGCGGCCGACACCAAGACCTTGTGCGACCGGCTCTCGAAGCTCGAGGCCGAGCACGGGCTCGCGCCGATGTCGACCAAGATCATCACGGTGGCGACCGAGACGGCGGCGAGCCTGCTGACCTTTCACACGTATCTCGAGGCGGAAAACCGCACGCCGCGGCTCACCGCCATGACCTGGGGGGCAGAGGATTTGGCCGCAGCACTCGGCGCCAGCAACAACCGCGGCCCCGACGGCGACTACGACGACGTCTACATTCTGGGCAAGTCGCTCTGCCTCGCCGCCTGCCGGGCGCTCGACGTCCAGCCGGTCGGCGTGCTGATAACCGATTTCCGCGACCTCGACGGGCTCGAGGCCGATTGTCTGCGCGACCGCCAGGCCGGCTTCATCGGCAAGATCGCAATCCACCCGGCGCAATCGGAAGTGATCAACCGCGCCTTCACGCCGTCCGACGACGAGGTCGCCTTTGCCCGGCGCGTGGTCGCGGTGTTCGAGGACAATCCCGGCGTCGGCACGATCGGGCTCGACGGCAAGATGCTCGACATGCCGCACCTGAAGCAGGCGCGCAACGTGCTGGCGACGTACGAGCAAATCCAAGCGATGGGATAGGGGCATGACGACGATCCATCTGAAGAACGGCGCCCTATTCGACGCCGAGGCACCGGAGCTGCTGGAAGGCCACGAGGTACTGGTCGAGGACGATCGCATCGTCGAGGTCTCCGACAAGCCGATCAAGACCAAGGCCGACCACGTCCTCGACCTCGGCGGCAAGGCGCTGCTGCCGGGGCTGATCGACTGCCACGTCCACGTCAATTCGGTGGTCGTCGGGAAAGCGGCGATGGAGCGGCTGCCGTCCTCGCTGGTCACCGCCAAGGCGCGCGCCTTCATGGAGGCGATGCTGATGCGCGGCTTCACCACGGTGCGTGACGCGGGCGGCGCCGACTGGGGTATGCGCACCGCGGTCGAGGAGGGCCATTTCGCCGGGCCGCGGCTGTTCATCGCCGGCAAGGTGATCAGCCAGACCGGCAGCCACTTCGACCAGCGCCCGCCGGTCGACCAGCCGCACGGCTGCGCCTGCGGCTACTTCCCGACCAGACTGGCCTGGGTTTGCGACGGCGTGCCGGAGGTCCGGCACGCGGCGCGCGACGAAATCCGCAAGGGCGCCAACCAGATCAAGATCATGGCCTCGGGCGCCGTCGCCTCGCCGAGCGACCCGGTCGACCACACGCAGTTGGCGCTCGACGAGATCGCCGCCGCGGTCGAAGTGGCGGAGGCCGCCAACACCTACGTCATGGCCCACGCCTATACCGGCCGCGCGATCAAGCGCGCGGTCGAGTGCGGGGTCAGGACGATCGAGCACGGCAACTTGCTCGACGAGGAGACCGCGGCGGCGATGGCGCAGCGGAGCGTCTATCTGGTGCCGACATTGGTGACCTACGAGGCGCTGGCGGAAGAGGGCGCGGAACTCGGTCTCTCGCCGGTCAGCTGCGCCAAGATCGAGGACGTGCGGGGCTTCGGCCTGCGCGCGGTCGAATACGCCATGCGCGCCGGCGTCAAAATCGGCCACGGCAGCGACTTGCTCGGCGAGATGCAGCGCCACCAGTCGCGCGAGTTCCAGATCAAGGCCGAGGTCATGTCGCCGCACCAAGTTTTGGTCTGCGCGACCAAAACCAACGCCGAGATCCTCAACCGGACCGGAGAGCTCGGCGTGATCGCGCCGGGGGCGCTCGCCGACATGGTCGTGGTCGACGGCGACCCGTTACGGGATCTGTCGCTGTTGCAAGACCAGGGTGCCCATCTGCCGCTGATCATGCAGGGCGGCCGATTGGTCAAGAACGATATTGGATAAGGGAGGGGACGATGAGCGATATTTATCAGCAACGCAGTTACGGCCAGGGCGAGGTCGGCTTCGGCGAGAAGCCGGGG
>JASLSL010000181.1 GCA_030743445.1 Alphaproteobacteria bacterium | reverse complement strand
AGGGGCGTTGACCCAAGGGCGTTGACCGGGGGGCGTGAAATTGTCACTTTCGCGCGCCAAATCATTTGGGGAGCAAGGCATGTCCGAGACCGACGCAGGCTGGCAGTTCTGGATCGACCGCGGCGGCACCTTCACCGATCTGGTGGCGCGTCGGCCCGACGGCGAGCTGATCACCCACAAGCTGCTGTCGGAGAACCCCGAGAACTACGACGACGCCGCCGTCCAGGGCGTGCGCGACATCCTTGGTCTCTCCAAGTCGGACCCGATCCCGGCGGGCGAGATCGACGCGGTCAAGATGGGCACCACGGTCGCGACCAACGCGCTCCTGGAGCGCAAGGGCGACCGCACCCTGCTCGCCACCACAAAGGGATTCCGCGACCAGCTCCGGATCGGCTACCAGACCCGGCCTAACCTGTTCGACCGCCAGATCGTGCTGCCCGAGATGCTCTACGAGCGCGTCGTCGAGATCGAGGAGCGGGTGATGGCCGATGGCACGGTCGAGACCGAGATCGACCTCGCTGGCGCCCGCCCGCTGCTGCAAAGCGCCTATGACGACGGTATCCGCGCCATCGCGGTCGTCTTTCTGCACGGCTACCGCTTTCCGAAGCACGAGCTCGCGGTCGCCGAGATCGCGCGCGAGATCGGCTTCACCCAGATCTCGACGAGCTACGAGACCAGCCCGCTGATGAAGTTCGTCAGCCGCGGCGACACCACCGTGGTCGACGCTTATCTGTCGCCGCTGCTGCGCCGTTATGTCGACCACGTGGCGGCCGAGCTCGGCAATGTCCGCCTGATGTTCATGCAGTCGAATGGCGGCCTGACCGACGCGCATCTGTTCCAGGGCAAGGACGCGATTCTCTCCGGCCCCGCGGGCGGCATCGTGGGTGCGGTCGAGACCGCGGGCCAGGCCGGGTTCGATAGAATTATTTCCTTCGACATGGGCGGCACCTCGACCGATGTGGCGCATTACGATGGCGAGTACGAGCGCGCCTTCGAGACCCTGGTCGCCGGCGTGCGCATGCGGGCGCCGATGATGTTGATCCACACCGTCGCGGCCGGCGGCGGCTCGATCTGTTTCTTCGACGGCGCGCGCTACCGGGTCGGGCCGGAAAGCGCCGGCGCCAATCCGGGCCCGGCGTGCTACCGGCGCGGCGGCCCGCTCTCGGTCACCGACTGCAACGTCATGCTCGGTAAACTGCAGCCCGAGTTCTTCCCCCACGTCTTCGGCCCGAGTCAGGACGAGCCGCTCGACGCCGAGGTGGTGCGCGCGAAGTTCGAGGCGCTCGGCACCGCGATCGAGGCCGCGACCGGAGACGCGCGCAGCCCGGTCGAGGTCGCCGACGGGTACCTGAAGATCGCGGTCGAGAACATGGCGAACGCGATCAAGAAGATCTCGGTCCAACGCGGCTACAACGTCACCGGCTACACGCTGAACTGCTTCGGTGGTGCGGGCGGCCAACACGCGTGCCTGGTGGCCGATGCGCTCGGCATGACCAAGGTGATGATCCATCCCTTCGCCGGCGTGCTGTCGGCCTACGGCATGGGGCTCGCCGACGTGCGCGCGCTGCGCGAGAAGGCGGTCGAGGCGCGGCTCGAGGCGGCGGTGATGGACGAGCTCAATTCGACCCTCGACGGGCTCGCCGCCGAAGCCATGGGCGAGCTCGAACGCCAAGGCATCCCGGATGCCCGGATCGAGGTGTTGCGGCGAGCCCATCTGCGCTACGACGGCACCGACACGCCGCATCTCATCGACGTCGACACGCCGGACGAAATGACCAAGCGCTTCGAGGATTCGCACCGCCAGCGCTACGGCTTCGTCATGCCCGAGAAGGCGCTGATCGTCGAGGCCGCTTCGGTCGAGGCGGTCGGCATCATGACCGAGGTGACCGAGCCCGACCTCGACGCGGCGTCGCGCGACGGCGATCTCGATGTCCTCGCGACCGTCACCGCCTACATGGCGGGTGCGGAACACGCGACCCCGGTCTACGACCGCGACCGGATGGTGCCGGGGGACAGGGTCGACGGGCCGGCGGTGATCCGCGAGCAAACTGCAACCACCGTCGTCGAGCCCGGCTGGCAGGCGGAGCTGACGGCGAAGGGCCACCTGGTGCTGACCCGTGTGGTGTCGTTGGAGCGCGAGTTCGCGATCGGCACCGAGTGCGACCCGGTGATGCTCGAGGTGTTCAACAATTTGTTCATGTCGATCGCCGAGCAGATGGGGGTGACGCTCGAGAACACGGCCTATTCGGTCAACATCAAGGAGCGGCTCGACTTCTCCTGCGCGATCTTCGACCCGGACGGCATGCTGGTCGCCAACGCGCCGCACATCCCGATCCATTTGGGCTCGATGAGCGAGAGCATCCGCACCGTGAAGCGCGAGAACGCGGGCCGGATGAAACCGGGCGACGTCTATACGGTCAACGCGCCCTACAACGGCGGCACCCACCTGCCGGACGTCACCGTGATCACCCCGATCTTCGACGATGCGGGCGAGAATATCCTGTTCTTCGTCGGCAGCCGCGGTCACCACGCCGACATCGGCGGGATCACGCCGGGCTCGATGCCGCCCGACAGCCACGTGGTCGAGGAGGAAGGCATCCTGTTCGACAACTTCATGCTGGTCGACGCCGGCACCTTCCTGGAAGAGAAGCTCCGCGACCATCTCTCCTCTGGACCCTATCCGGCGCGCAACCCGGACCAGAACGTGGCCGACCTGAAGGCCCAGATCGCCGCCGGCGAGAAGGGCGTGCAGGAGGTCCGGCGGATGATCGACCAGTTCGGCATCGACGTCGTCCACGCCTACATGAAGCACGTCCAAGACAATGCCGAGGAACAGGTCCGCCGGGTCATCGACGTGATGCAGGACGGCGAGTTCACCTATCCGATGGACGAGGGTGCCGAGATCAAGGTCCGGATCGCCTTCGACAAGGAACGGCGCGAAGCGACGGTCGACTTCACCGGCACCAGCATGCAGCGGCCATCGAACTTCAACGCCCCCTCGGCGGTGGCGCGCTCGGCGGTGCTCTATGTGTTCCGTTGCCTGGTCGACGACAACATCCCGCTCAACGAAGGCTGCCTGAAGCCGATCAGGATCGTGATTCCGAAGGGCTCGATGCTGGCGCCGGAATACCCGGCCGCCGTCGTCGCCGGCAATGTCGAGACCAGCCAGGTGGTGACCGACACGCTGTTCGGCGCCTTGGGCGTGCTCGCCGCGAGCCAGGGCACGATGAACAACCTCACCTTCGGCAACGACCGCCACCAGTACTACGAGACGGTCTGCGGCGGCTCCGGCGCCGGGCCCGACTTCGACGGCACCTCGGCGGTCCACACCCACATGACCAACACGCGCCTGACCGACCCCGAGGTGCTGGAGTGGCGCTATCCGGTGCTGCTCGAGAGCTTCGGAATTCGCCACGGCAGCGGCGGCACGGGTAAGTTCAAGGGCGGCGACGGCACGCTCCGCCGCATCCGCTTCCTCGAGGAGATGGAGGTGGTGATCCTGGCCAACCACCGCATCGTCCCGCCCTATGGTGTCGCCGGCGGGGCGCCCGGAGAGTGCGGCCAGAACTGGGTCGAGCGCACCGATGGCTCGCGCGACGAGATGACCGCGATGGACAAGCGCGAGGTCGGCCCGGGCGACGTCTTCGTGCTGCAGACGCCCACGGGCGGCGGCTTCGGCCCGGCGACCGAGCGGGTCGAGCCGGTCCCCGAAGCGGCGGAGTAGAAGCTCAGCCCGCCACCCGATCCAGCACCACGAAGCTGTGCGCCGGGGCGCCTCCTTGCGATCCGTGGTTCTCGCGGCTCGCCTCGCGCCATTCGGCCGGGTCGAGGTCGGGAAAGCGGGCGTCGCCCGCGGGCACCAAATTGACCTCGGTCAGGTAGATGCGGTCGGCGCGGGCCAGCGCGAGGCGGTAGATCTCCTCGCCGCCGATCACCATCACTTCCTCCGCGCTCCCGACCAGGTCCAGCGCCGCGTCGAGCGAGTGGACCACCACCGCATCCTCGGCGGCGAAGGCTTGGTTGCGGGTGACGACGATGTTCTTGCGGCCCGGCAGCGGTCGGCCGATCGCCTCCCAGGTCTTGCGGCCCATAAGGACCGGCTTCCCCATGGTGATCCGCTTGAAGTACGCGAGGTCGGTCGGGAGCCGCCACGGCAGCTCGCCGGCGTTGCCGATCACGCGGTTCTCCGCCATCGCCACGATCAGGGAGACGCGCATCGTCAAGGGGCCTCGCCCGGATGCCCGCGCCGGCCTAGACGGCGACCTGGGCCGGGATGTGCGGGTGGAAGCGGTAGTTCTCGAGCGTGAAGTCGTCGAAGTCGAAGCCGAAAATATCGTCGACCGCGTCGTTGATCCGCATCGACGGCAGCGGATAGGGCTCGCGCGCGAGCTGCTCGTCGACCTGCTCGAGATGGTTGAGGTAGATATGCGCGTCGCCGAAGGTATGGACGAACTCGCCGGGCTCGAGCCCGGTCGCCTGCGCCACCATCAGGGTCAGCAGCGAGTAGGAGGCGATGTTGAACGGCACGCCGAGAAACAGGTCGGCGCTGCGCTGATAGAGCTGGCACGACAGCTTTCCCTCGGCGACGTGGAACTGAAACAGGCAGTGGCACGGCATCAGCGCCATCCGGTCGAGCTCGGCGACGTTCCAGGCGCTGACGATGTGGCGACGCGACTCGGGGTTGGCCTCGATTTCGGCCATGACCTCGGCGAACTGGTCGATTGTTTTTCCATCCGGCGCCGGCCACGAGCGCCACTGGGCGCCGTAGACCGGGCCGAGGTCGCCGTTCCAGTCGGCCCACTCGTCCCAGATGCGCACGCCATGCTGCTTCAGGTAGCCGATGTTGGTGTCGCCCTTCAGGAACCACAGCAGCTCGTAGACGATCGATTTCAGGTGCAGCTTCTTGGTCGTGACCATCGGGAAGCCGGCGGCGAGGTCGAACCGCATCTGGTGGCCGAAAATGCTGAGCGTGCCGGTCCCGGTGCGGTCCCCCTTGTCGGCGCCACCCTCGCGGACCCGGCGAAGCAAATCGAGATATTGCTGCATGGGAACTAAAATACCTCACCCGGCGCGGCCGGGGAAGCGTACCCGGTCTGTGGATAGCGGGGATCGCGGGGATATCCCCGAGTCGCGGCCGGAATACCTTGAGTCCGGCGATTAGTCCGTCACCGCCCTTGTACCAGACCCTCGACTCTCCCTATATTCAATCTGTCGGGCAACCGACTATGGCGCTAAAGGGCCATGCGAAATAAGCGCTACGGACCCGGGGGCAGTACCCGGCGCCTCCACCAGTTTCCCGGGCGATCGAGATGCCGGATCGGCATCGAAGATCGCCCGCCCATGGGGGCGAACTAGGATCGACGTGCGTGGTAAAGGTATGTGTCTGCGTTCGGTATGGTACCACCGTTATCGGGCCAAGGCATTACATGCCAACGATAACTTCGCGGGCACTGCCCGCCTCGCTGCTTAATCTTCTGATTGGGTAAGCGCGGTCCGGGGGGCACCGGGCAACAGAAGCCCCCCACTTCCGGGTCTCGGCCCGGCGCGGTCCAGCCGACCGAACAACCCGGGCCGCGAGGGAGTGCGATGAGCAAGGATCTGCTGCGATACGACCGGATGGTCGAGCGGGCGTTGCGCACCGTGGTGCGCGAGTCGCTGCTGCAGATCGTCGAATTCGGACTTCCCGGCGCCCACCACCTCTACATCACCTTCCAGACCGACCATGCGCAAGTCGAGTTGCCGGACCATCTCCACGAGAAGTATCCCGAGGAGATGACCATCGTCCTGCAGCACCAGTACTGGGATCTCGAGGTCGAAGAGGACGGCTTCGCGGTGACCTTGAGCTTCAACGACCTGCACGAGCGGCTGGTCATACCGTTCGAGGCGATCACCGCCTTCGCCGATCCCTCGGTCAATTTCGGCCTGCAGCTCCAGTTCGAGAGCGAGAGCGAGGTCGAGCTGCCCGAGATGGCGTTGCCGGCCGATGCCGAGAACGAAGCCGGCGAGGAAGCGGATGCGGGGCCGGAACAAGACGGCGAAGAGCCCGCCGAGGGCGGGGAGAAGACCGCCGACGGCAACGTGGTCGCCCTCGACGCCTTCCGCAAAAAATAGCGACTCGAATCCGGGAGCCGATCGCAGGGGTGCTTCGGCACCCTTTTTTGCGATCCCGTGCTAAGGTCGCGTCGCGTAACTTCAGCACAGGGGAATTCGACATGGGTGAGGTCACCATCATCACCGGCGGCAGCCGCGGCATCGGCGCCGCGACGGCACTGCTCTGCGCCGCCGCGGGACACGCTGTCTGCGTCAACTACCGCGACAACGAGGCGGCGGCCCGGGCGGTCGCGGCCGAGGTCGAGAAGGCCGGCGCCAAGGCGATCGCTGCCCAGGCCGATACCTCGGTCGAGGCCGACATCGTGCGCCTGTTCGAGACGGCGGAGAGCGAGCTCGGACCGATCACGGGTCTGGTCAACAACGCCGGCGTGCACGGTCCGCGCGGGCGGCTGGAGGCGCTTTCGGCCGACGACATCAGCCATACCCTGGCGGTCAACGTGACCGGATATTTCATCTGCGCCCGCGAGGCGATCAAGCGGATGTCGACCAAGCATGGCGGCAAGGGTGGGGCGATCGTCAACATCTCCTCGGGCGCCGCCAAGCTCGGCGGCCCCGGCCAAGGCGTGCTCTATGCCGCTTCGAAGGGTGCCGTGAACAGTTTGACCATCGGGCTCAGCCAGGAAGTCGCGGGCGAGGGCATCCGGGTCAACGCGGTGGCGCCGGGCCTGACCCGGACGGACATGCCGTCGCCGGACAAGCTCGAGACGGAGGGGCCCGGAATCCCGATCGGACGTATCGCCGAGCCCGAGGAGATCGCCGAAGCGGTCATGTGGTTGTTGTCGGAGAAGGCGTCCTACACCACCGGGGCCAATATCAGGGTCGGCGGCGGTCGCATCGGGTAGCTGTCACGACTCGACCTCTTCGCTGTAGTCGTCTGGCATGGTCTCGCCGAACCGGTCGTAGAGTGAGTCGGTGTCGTGATGGGTGGGGTTGGACCATTCGAGTCCCATCGGCGTGGCGGGCTCGACGCCGGCGACGCTGGAGACCGCCGCGACCATGTCGAGCGCGAGGATCGCCGCTACCAGAACGACGAATCTCGTGTCCGGATTTTTTGGAACATCGCGCATGTAGATCGTCTCCTCTCCAAGGAGTCGCGCCATCGGGCGCGTTTCCCAATATTTAGACATATCTCTGCCGCGCCGCCATTCACGATCGAGGCACACGGCGTCAAAGCGCCGTGACATGCCTGTGTCTTGGCCATACCGGGGTGTTGGCCGTTTTCGCAAACCATTGGAATCAAGCCGTTATCCGGGATCGCGCCGAAGTGAGTTCGATGTGATGGCACGCCAACGGATATGCCGCGACAAGATTTCACGTCACCGACGTAGTTGCATCAACATCTGGTGTAATTTTCCGGTTGTTGTACAATAGCGCCGTTCTGGAGGATGAGATGACACGAAGTTTCCTGGGCGTCGTCGTGGCTGCGGCATTTACCGCCCCCTTGCTCGCCGGCTGCTATCAGTTCGGCTACCTCTATGGCGACCGCTATGCGGATTGGTCCGAGCAGCGGGTCAAGCGCTCGGACGGCGAACTCATCGCCAAGGTCCAGCAAAAGAACGGACGGCGCGACAATTACGAAGTGCTGATGCGTTGGCCGACTGGCATGTTCGGCTTTCCGCGCGACGTTTCCCACGCGACCCGCGAGAAGGAAGGCATGGAGTTCGTCGCCACGCTCTGCGGCAAGGAACGCACGCCGCACATCTACAGCACGATCTCGAACTACCGGATGCCCGAGATCTACTACGACGTCTGGTGCAAACCGAAGTCGAAATAGGCGGCGCCGCTTTTCCCTTTTGACATCCTTGCCGGCCGCACCATCTCTCACCATACGGCCTTGACCGGTCGAGCGATCTGTCCGATGAAGCGACGACGCGAGTCGAACGGAGGGGAGCGAGCGCCATGAGCGAACAGACCTTCGAATATCGGGAAATGTTTCCGCTGGGGGCAGACGAAACGCCCTATCGGAAGATCACCGACGAATTCGTCGAGGTCGCCGAATTCGACGGCGAGCAAGTACTGAAGGTCGATGCCGAGGCGCTGACGCTGCTGACCGCCGAGGCCTTCCGCGACATCAATCATCTGCTGCGGCCAGGCCACTTGCAGCAGCTTCGCAACATCTTCGACGATCACGAGGCCTCGGACAACGACCGCTTCGTCGCCTACGACATGCTGAAGAACGCCAACATCGCGGCCGGTGGCGTCCTGCCGATGTGCCAGGACACGGGGACCGCCATCGTGATGGGCAAGAAAGGCGAGGGCGTGTGGACCGGCGGCGGCGACGAGGCGGCGATCGCCCGGGGCGTGCACCGGACCTATACCGAGACGAATTTGCGCTACAGCCAGCTTTCGCCGGTAGCCGTCTTCGAGGAAACCAACACCAAGACCAACCTGCCGGCGCAGATCGATATCTATTCCGAGCCGGGTGCCGCCTACAAGTTCCTCTTTATCGCCAAGGGCGGCGGCTCGGCCAACAAGACCTTCCTCTACCAAGAGACGCCGGCGCGGCTCAACCACGACGCGATGATGACGTTCCTGGACGAGAAGATCCGCACCCTCGGCACCGCGGCGTGCCCGCCCTACCACCTCGCGATCGTCATCGGCGGCACCTCGGCCGAGCTCAACCTCAAGACCGTCAAGCTGGCGAGCACCAAGTATCTCGATGGATTGCCGACCAAGGGCGGCGAGACGGGCCATGCCTTCCGCGACCTCGAGCTCGAGGCCGAGGTGCTGGAGCTGACCCGCCAGATGGGAATCGGTGCCCAGTTCGGCGGCAAGTACTTCTGTCACGACGTGCGGGTCGTGCGCCTGCCGCGCCATGGCGCCAGCCTGCCGATCGGGCTCGGCGTCTCGTGTTCGGCCGACCGTCAGGCGGTGGGCAAGATCACCAAGGACGGTGTCTTCCTCGAGCAACTCGAGGCCAACCCGGCGCAATACATGCCCGAGATCACCGAGGACGATCTCGGCGGCGAGGTACTGGAGATCGATCTTAACCGGCCGATATCGGAAATCCTCGGCGAGCTCACCAAGCATCCGATCAGCACGCGGCTCTCGCTCACCGGGCCGATCGTCGTCGCCCGCGACCTCGCCCACGCGAAGCTGAAGCAGCGGTTGGAGGCGGAAGGCGAACTGCCGCAGTACATCAAGGACCACCCGGTCTATTACGCCGGTCCGGCGAAGACCCCGGAAGGGTACGCCTCCGGTTCGTTCGGGCCGACCACGGCGGGACGCATGGACTCCTACGTCGACCAATTTCAGGCCGCCGGCGGCTCGATGATCATGCTCGCCAAGGGCAACCGCTCGGACGCGGTGCGCCAGGCCTGCCAGGCGCATGGCGGGTTCTACCTCGGCTCGATCGGCGGCCCGGCGGCGCGGCTCGCATTGGATTGCATCAAAAAGGTCGAGTGCATCGAGTACGAGGAACTCGGCATGGAGGCGATCTGGCGTATCGAGGTCGAGAACTTCCCGGCCTTCATCGTTACCGACGACAAGGGCAACGATTTCTTCGCCAACATCGGCAGCAACGGACCTCAATTGTCCGGATGACGACAAGACCGGAGTTCAAGGAGTACCTGCTGGACCAGTTCGCCGCCTTCGGGCCGGTCCAAATTCGCGGCATGTTCGGCGGCTCGGGGATCTACGCGGACGGGGTAATGTTCGCGCTCGTCGCCGACGACGTGCTCTACCTCAAGGTCGACGATGGGAACCGAGACGACTTCGAGGCTGCGGACATGAAGCCCTTCACCTACCGGCACAAGAACAATTCAGGTCCGGTCGCCATGCCCTATTGGGAGGTGCCGGTGGCTGTGCTCGAGGATCCAGACGACCTTGCCCAATGGTCGACCAAGGCGCTCCGCGCCGCGCGCGCCGCCAAGGCGGCAAAGCCCGAAAAAAGAAAAAGGGCGAAACCCGGTTAAGGTTTCGCCCGTCAATTTGGCCCGGAGGGTCCGGGACAGAATAAATGTCAGCGGCCGAGCACGTCGTTCCTCGTCGGGCCGACGATCGCGACCACTTCGTCGATCAATTCCTGGGGTACCTCCATCGCCTCGAGAGTGCCGACCAAGTGACCGGCGACCGCGTCGAAGTGTTCGTCGGAGAGGCCCTTTTCCTCGACCAGCTTTTCGTGGGCGTCGCGCAGGTCGCGCCCGGAATAGAAACCCGGGCCACCGAATGCCATGGTCATGAAGGCCTTCTGCTTCGCCGCCTGTTGTTCCATGTCGGTGTCGTCGAAGAACGGCGCCAGGTTCGGATCCTCCAAGACCTTGCGATAGAACAGGTCGACCGCGGCATCGACCGCCGCTTCGCCGCCGAGACGGTCGAACAGGGTCGTCGCCTCGGCCGGTTCCTCGGCTTGCTCGGGCTCCGGCTCCGCGGCCGCTTCCTCGGTCGGTGCGTCTTCCGTCGACGCGTTCTCGAATGCCAGCGCATCGTCGCTGGTATCGGCGCCATTGCCCGATTCCGGCACGTCGCTGGCCGTCGCCTCGACTTCCGCGCTTTCCGTGGCTTCGCTGGCCGCGGCCTCCGCCGCCTCCTCTTCGGGCGCCGCCAGGGCCGGTCCCGCGGCGCCGTTGGTCTTCTTCATTGCCTCCCGCTTGACGACATCGAACTTCTTGCGCCGCCGGGTCCGGGTCGGCGTGCGCATGATGGTTTCCTCGTCGAGGATGCGGTCGACGTCGAGCACCACCAACAGATCGTCCTGGCGACGATAGATGCCGGTGCAAAGCCGCCGTAAATTTTCGTCTAAGGTGGCCGGTGCCTTTTCGAAGTCGTCTTTCGGCAAGGCGACGACATCGCCGATCGCATCGACCAGCATGGTGTAGAGGTCGCCGTGATATTCCACGGTAACGCCCATCTGACCGCTGGTCTCGTCCTCGTCCATCATACCGAGGCATTGACGCAGGTCGATGACGTTGACGATCCGTCCGCGCAAGTTCATGACCCCTGCGATGGCCGATGGTGCCAGCGGTACAGGCGTGATCTGCCTCGGCTCGACGATGTCCTGCACCGCCAGGATCGGCACGCCGAAGTTCTGCTGGTCGATCTTCATCGTGACGAGTTGTTCTTCCGAAGACATCGTAATCCGGGTCTCGTCCACCGCGACTAGTTCGCTCATGACGAACTCCTTTCCTCAAATCCCATCGCACTAACCGACCGGCCCGGACAGGTTTTGCGGGGATCGCAACATTTCCCTTGCGCTATGGTTACCGTTGCAGGGTTAACAAGGTCTTTACAAAGCCACGTTTGATGGAAATTTTCACAATGGCGATACGCGCGGCGATTGGGTTGTTGGGGCCCGGACAAGAGGGCTGGCGATGGCGAAACCGGAGTTAGTCTTCGATGGTCCGTCCGATGCGGCCAGGACCATCGTGTTGGCGCATGGCGCGGGGCAGGCGATGGATTCGCCGTTCATGACCGCCATCGCCGAAGGACTTGCCGGGAAGGGGTTCCGGGTCGCGCGATTCGACTTCCCCTATATGACCGAGATGCGCAAGTCCGGCAAACGCCGTCCGCCCGATCGCGCCCCCGTTCTCGCCGCGACCTGGCGCGCGGCGATCGACGAGATCGGCGCCGACGGTCTGATCATCGGCGGCAAATCGATGGGTGGCCGAATCGCGAGCCTGATCGCCGACGAGGCCCGGGTCGCGGGACTGGTCTGCCTCGGTTATCCGTTTCATCCCACTGGGCGCCCGGAGAAACTGCGAGTCGCGCATTTGGAGTCGTTGCGCACGCCGACCTTGATCTGTCAGGGCACAAGGGACGCTCTCGGGTCCGTCGGTGAGGTGGCGGGGTATGATTTGGCGCCGAGTATTCGCTTTCATTGGCTCGATGACGGCGACCACAGTTTCAAGCCGCGCAAGGCTTCCGGGCGAACGGAGCGGCAAAACCGGGATGAGGCCGCCGAGGCGGTCGCAAAATTCGCGCGATTTCCCGGCGTCGACGGCTAAATGGCAGTGGTTGGAACGGCTCGCAGCGCACAGTTTTTCAACTAATTGTGAGATGTCATTGTCATTTACTTCGGGTTGCGGTCACCATTCGCTTCGCTTTGTTGGCGCTGACGGGGAGCTGCATGTGCAGGCGGAAATGGAACTTTCAGCCAATAGACGTTCGACGAACCAGGGTGCCGACATCGGCGCCACGAACAACGATGTCGACCCTTCATTGATGAAGAAACGATCGGTTGTCATCGCCGGACATCGAACGAGCGTTTCGCTCGAGGACGCCTTCTGGACGGCCTTGAAGGAAATAGCGACCCGAAAGGGTTTGACGGTGAACCAATTGGTCACCGGCATCGATCGGCAGCGGGCCGGAAACCTTTCGAGCGCCATTCGGGTCTACATTCTTCAGACCGTTCGCGCCGCCTGAGAGTCGGGGACGATCAGCGGCCGAGTAACCCTTTCAGGACGCCACGAAGCGCATCCTTCGGTTTAACTTTTTGCGGTTGTTGGGACTCGGTCGTCGAGCCTTGCGGTTGCTGCGGACTCGTCTTGCCGCCGAGGATGCCCGGCAACAGCCGCCTGAGCGGATCGGTCACTTGCTGTTGAACCGCGCCTTGGCCGCCCTTGAGAAGCTTGCCGCTCAGTTTCGTCCGCGCCGGATTGTCGATCGGGCCTGACAATTCGTAGGTCAACAGCGGTTCGCCGCCGCTCCGGTCCAAGAGATCGGTTCGTGACTGCAGTTGCCACGCCGGCAAATCGACGGTCGCGGCGGTCACCGCCCGGCCGCTGGAGCCACCGAGGGTCAGATTGCTGGTTCTAGCCACGCCCTTTGAAATCTGGATGTCACCGCTGAGCAGCGCCGGGTTGCGGCCAAACGTCTGGTCGAGTGCGACGACGAGCTGGGCGAAGGGCGTGAAATTTCTCAGCTCCCGCACTTTGCTGCCGAGGAACACCGACGCCAGGTTGGCGATATTGGCGGCGCCGACCGCGGCTTGCTCCTCTTTCTTCAGGATGATCTGCACGCGGCCGGACAAGTTGAGGACACCGCTCAACGACGACACGATCACCGCCTCGCTCGTTCCGGTGGCGCGCAGGTTTCCGGTCATCGATACGGGTCCCTTCAACCGATCCAGATTGGCCAGATGTTTAATCGTCTTGCGGCTATCGAGATTCTTCACCGCGAAGGAAGCCGAAATGTCGGGAACGCCGCTACCCGTATCGACCGTCGCCTTGGCCTCCAACGCGCCGCCGAATATCCGCGCCGTCAATCGATTCACCGTCAACCGGCCGTCCTGAAGCACCGCATGTAGACGTGGCGCTTCAAGTTGGTAGGGGTCCTTGGTCAGGGCCGACATCTCGATCGTAAAGTCGCCGTCGAGGAAGATCGGCAACGGGGCGACGATCGGCTCTCGCGACCAACGTCCCGTCGCCGTGGCACCACTTCGACCGGCGCCGGGCTGACCGCTTCTGGTGCTCCGAACCCGTGCCGCGGCGGGGCTCGGTTTAGTTTCGCGGGGCAGGAACAGGTCGAGCAGCACCTCGCTGGTTTTCAAGTCAAGGTCAAGCCGCGGCCGTTTGCCGGAAAGCGCCAACTCCGCCGCGCCGCTAACGCGCACGGGTCCCGCATTACCCTGAAGTTCGGTCAACCGGATAGGCCCCGGTCCACCGAGCGCGCGAAACGATACGCCGAGCGGACCGAGCGTGCCCGCCGCGGGCCGGTAGCCCGGCGCCACGATCCGGATGAACCTGGCCAGTTCGGGATGGTTCACTGCGACTCCGACTTCGTAAACCGGAGTCCCGAGCGGCGACTTCACGACGCCGTCGACCGAGATCTTGCCGCCGGCGGCATCGAGCGCGCCCTTTAGTGTCAAAGCATTCAACGTTCCGCCAATTCGGCCCGTTGCCGCGAGCTTGCCCAGCTTCTTGACCGGTACCGGCGGTTTTTCGCCGACGAACCGGAAGAGGCGTGCAGGATCGTTGGCGCGTGCCGCGAAATCGAACGTCGCGGTCGGCGTCTTCCTCAGCCCCTTCAGGGCACCCGTCAGCCGCGCCCCGACCCCGGCGAAGTCGGCGACGCTGAGGTCGCGCACGGTGATCTCGTCGCCGAACAAAGTAAAATCCGCATGAGCCTTCCGCGCGGTCGTCTTTCGATAGGTCAGTTTGTCGACCGAGGCTTCGATATTGGCATCGAAAGCATTGAGCGCGGCGAGGACGATGAGCGGCACCGCGACACCCGAAGTGGCCTTCGATTTCCCGGATT
>JASLSL010000180.1 GCA_030743445.1 Alphaproteobacteria bacterium | reverse complement strand
AATTCGTTACCGCTAGCCTGTGCTTGGCAACCCCCTCACCCGATATAAAAAGGTGCCAGGCACCTTTTATCAGTCGATGAGGTGTCTTTTATTAGTCAATAGTATCAATTAGTTGGAATAATAAAAAAGGTGCCGGGCACCTTTTTATTCCGCGATTCGATACTCAGCGATCACATGCGGGTCCGGGTCGGGGCCGATGCCGGGCCCCGGCGGCAGGTGGAATTCGCCTTCGCTGGTGTCGATCAGCTGGCCGTAGAGGCTCGCCTCCATGTCGACATAGAACCGTTCGATAAGCGCCTGCTCGGAAAGTGCGGCCAAGTGCAGGCTCGCGAGGAAGCCGGGCCCGAAATAGGGCGAGTGCGGCATCAGCTCGATCTCGTACCTTTCGGCGAGTGCGGCGACCTTGAGGAACTCGGTAATGCCGCCGACCTTGGTGACGCTGGGCTGGGCGTAGGTCACGGCACCCGCCTGGAACATCTTCTCGAAATCGTAGGCGGTGCAGGCATTCTCGCCGGCGGCGAGCGGGATGCCGACCTGCTCCTGCAGCTTGGCGAGCGCGGCAAAATCCTCGGGCGGGAAGATCGGCTCTTCGAGCCAATGCAGGGCATAGGGCTTGAGGGGCAGGGCGTTCTCGTGCGCCGCCTCGGGCGTCCACGGGCAGTTGGTGTCGACCATGAGCGCCACGCCGGGCCCGATCGCCTCGCGCGCCGCCTTGACCTCCGGCTCCTCGGTCTCGTGCAGCTTGATCGCCGGGTAGCCGTCCAGGATTGAGGCGCGGCAGCGCTCGGCGACGATCTCCGGATCGCGGTACTTGAATAGACTGGCATAGCCCGGAATGGTCTCGCGCTTCGTCCCGCCGAGGAATGCCGAGAGCGACAAGCCCGCCTGCTTCGCCGCCGCATCCCAGAGTGCTATGTCGAGGCCCGAAAGCGCGAACAAGGTAATGCCATAGCGGCCCCAGAGATGCAGTTCCTGCTGCAGCTGATACATCAAGGCGCCGATGTCGGCGGCGTCGCGCCCGAGGGCGCGCGGCCGGATCATATCCCGCACCGCCGCCACCACGGCGCTGCAGCAGTTGTAGCTGAACGCGTCGCCCCAGCCGGTAAACCCCTCTTGCGTTTCGACCTTGACCAGAACCGTGGTCAGCGTGTTCCAGGTCTGGCCGTCCCACTCGGCCGGCTTGCCGGCGTGGGTGAAGGGTATTTCGACCGGGATGGCCTCGACGTCGGCGATCTTCATGCGGCACCCCGCAGCTTCGCGGTCTCATCTTCGTCGACCGCCGACCCGTCCGCCGTGAGCGCGACCCCGTAGTCGGTCCGGGCGCGGTCCGGCGTCACCAGGCCGCGGCGCACGTCATCGAGCACTGCCGCCGGGTCGCGCTCGAAGGGGTCGCCGAAACCGCCGCCGCCCGGATAATGCAAGTGCAGGACGGAATCGTGCTCGATCATCGCCTCGCGGCGGATCGGTTCGGGCTCGCCGCCGTCGATGCGAATCTCGCCGGTCGCGCCGGCGCCGCCGCCGACCATGCCCGTGGCGCCGATATGGAACCGCCCGCCCGAGAGCGAGGCCATCGCGGACTTCCGGGCGAGGTTGCGCAGCACGATCTCCTGGCCGACACCGCCGCGGTGTTTTCCGGCGCCACCGGAATCGGCACGCAACTCCTTCTTCTCGCACAGGATCGGCGTCTCGTTCTCCATCACCTCGACCGAAGTGCTGGCGACGTTGCCGGGAAACACGGTGGTCGAGACCCCGTCGCTGGCCTCGGTCGCCCCCTGCCCGCCCTGGGCGTTGAAGTTGAGGATGAACGGCCTGCCATCGTCGAACCTTCCGCCGAGCTTCTCGACCCAAAGCGGGATCGTGCCGCTCTGCGCCTTGACCCGGCCGGGAGCGGCCTTGGCGAGCGCGCCGAACACCGCCTCGACCAGGTAGTAGACCAGCGCCGTCCGCCACATCACGGGTGCCGGGAAGGTCGGGTTCAGCACCGTGCCCTCGGGGGCCGAGACATGGATCGGCCGGGCGCAGCCCTCGTTGTTCGGGATGTGCGGGTGCAGCGCGCATTTGATCGGGAACAGCGTGTAGGCGTAGGTGATGTTGAAGACGCTATTGATCGGCATGTCGACCTGGGGCGAGGTGCCGGCGTAATCGACGCTGATCTCGTCGCCCTCGACGTCGAGCCGCGCCTGGATGATCAGCGGATTGCCGTCGCGGTCGCGGTCCTCCATCTCGATGGTGTGCTCGTAGACGCCGTCCGGCACCGCTGCGATCGCCTCGCGCATACTGGCCTCGGTATGGGCGACGACGGCGGCGGCGAGCTCGGCGAGCGAATCGACCTTGCCCTCGTCGAGCAAGGCTTCCAAGCGGCGGACGCCGAGATGGTTCGCCGCGAGTTGCGCCCGTATGTCGCCGATCACCTTGTCGGGCAGGCGCACGTTGCGCTCGATCAGGCGATGGAGCTCGTCGTTCGCCTCGCCGCGCTTGTAGAGCTTCGAGATCGGGATGATCACCCCTTCCTCGAAGACCTCGCGCGCCTCGGGCGAGGCCATCCGCCCGCCGATGTCGATGTGGTGGGCCGAGTTGGCGGCAAAGCCGGCGAGCTTGCCGTCGCGGAACAGCGGTGTCGCGAGGTAGATGTCCGGCGTGTGGCCGGAACCGACCCACGGGTCGTTGGTGATCAACACGTCGCCCGGCTCCAGCGTCTCCGCCGGGTATTGTTTAAGACAATCGGCGACGAACAACGGCATCGCGCCGAGCTGGCCCGGGGTGCACTGGTTCGACTGAGCCAGCATGCGCCCGCCGGCGTCGTAGATCGCCACCGCATAGTCGTGGTTGTCGCGCACCACGCTAGAGAACGCGGTCCGGACCAAGGTCGCTGACATCTCGTCGGCGATGGTGATCGCGCGCGACCAGAGGATTTGGAAGGTCAGCGGATCGAAATTGCGCAATGCGGTTTCGTCAGGCATTCAGCCCTCCAATTCGACCGTGATCCAGCCGCGCGAGTCGACCTCGGCCTTGGCGCGGACACCGATCACCAGGGTCGAGGAACCTTCCTCGACGATCACCGGCCCGTCAAGCCAGCACTTCCGCCATTTCCCTGAAATCCGAGACGATCAGGTCCGGCTGCTTCGGCCAGGCGCCGAACGGGCGTTTGCGGCGATCGATAAAGGCGGTGCGCATGCCGAAGGACTTGGCGCCGACGCAGTCGAATTCGTGATTGGCAACGAACAGAATGTCGGTCCGGTCGGTTTCAAGAAGGCGCTCGGCGGTGGCGTAGGTCTTCCAGTGCGGCTTGAAATAGCCCGCTTCCTGGACCGAGATCACGGCATTGAAGTCGAAGCCGATATGGGGCTTGGAGGCTTCCAGCATATCGCGGTCGCCGTTCGACAGGATGGCCAGTTGGTAGCGGCTCCGCAGCCGCTCCAGTGCCGCGATCACATCGGGGAAGGGCTTGAGCGCCTCGATCTGCGAGACCAGCCAGCGCACTTCGTCCTGGGTGTAGGAGATTCCCGCCCGGTCCATGACCACCGAAACCGCCCGATGGCCGATCTGCCGGTACGGGGTATGTCCGCGATCCATCAACGCGTCGATCATCGAGTTCTCGAAATGGGTGCGCCGCCACCAAGTGACGAACTGGTCCGGACGACCGTCCCAGCCTTTGTCTTTCAGGAATGGCGTCACTGCCTCGGTCAACCCGCCCTGCATGTCGACCACCGTGCCGTACTGGTCGAAAACAAGATGCGTGACTTCGCGTTTCAACAACTCGGGATCGGTCATTGGCCCGCCCTTCCTAGCTCTCCGAACAAATCGGCCAGGTCTTGCTTGGTCTCGAAACCGATGCCGGGCGCGTCGGGAACCGCGACGCCACCGTGCTCGGGCGCGAACCCATCGGGCAAACCGCCGAAGGGATGAAAACAGAACGGATTGACTTCCGCCCCACCGAGACCGAGCGCCTTGACGACATGCAAACAGAAGAGGTGCCCGCCGTGCGGCCAGAACCGGTCTCGACCCCAGCCGCATTTTTCGAAATGCGAGATGATTTGCAGATAACCCGGCAGGCCGTAACAGTGGACCGGGTCGAACAGAAGGATGTCGCGGTCGGGCCGGAGCCCGCCGTGGCGTTCCAGCAGTCGGGCCTCGGCGGTGGAGAAAATGGCTTCGCCCGCGAGCATGACATCCCAGGCCTTGTACGGATCGATGTTCGACCCATCGTCGGTGGAAATACTCTCTTCGCCCGCGGCAAGAAGCCGTGGGGCGAAGCGCTCGCGAATCAGACCGCCCTGACCGAACCGACCGATCGATGAAAAGCCGTAGCCGACGATCGGGCCCCCTTCTCCGACCACGTCCGTGACGACCGCCACGATACTCGTGGTCAATCCGCCTGAAGGTAGCTTCGGGTCGGCAAACCGCGAGATCGGTACTGTCCGCTCGATAACGTCGACGATACGCACGGGACTTGCTCTCAGCCCTCCAATTCGACCGTGATCCAGCCGCGCGGGTCGACCTCGGCCCGCGCCCGGGCGCCGATCACCAGGGTCGAGGAGTCCTCCTCGACGATCGCCGGCCCGTCGAGCACGGCGCCCGCGGGCAGGCTTTCCACGCGATAGACCTTATGTGCGATCATCGCGCCCGTGTCCGGATCGTAGGCCTCGCGCTCGCCCTTCGAGGCCGCATCGCCGCCGCCGTTCCCGAACGGCAGCGCGATTTCCGGTATCGGGCGGTCGGCGACCGCGGTCACCCTGAGCGTGGCGAGCTGGATTTCCTGGTCTTCGTAGGCCTCGCCATAGCGCGCCTGGTATTCGGCGAGGAACTTCTCGGCGATCGTATCGGATGAAATCTCGCCGTCGAGCGGCACCCGGACCGTGGAGCCCTGGCCGAGATAGCGCACCTCGGCCGCGCGCTCGAACGAGATCGGCGCGTCGGCGGCGGCCGAGCGCACGACCCGTTCGGCCTCTTCCTCGAGATCGCGATAGAATTCGTCGAAATCGCCGGGCTCGAGCTCGGCCAAGGGCGCGATCCGGGTGCGCGACACCTCGTAGGCGATCGGTGCGACCAGGAACCCGAGGGCCGAGAACACGCCGGCGCCGCGCGGCACGACGATGCGGCTCGCCCCGAGCTTGCGCGCGAAGCCGTCGGCATGGACCGGCCCCGCCCCGCCGAAGGCGACCACGGTCGCCGCCGCGGCATCGCCGCCTTGCTCGGTCGCGTACATCCGGATCGCCGAGGCCATGTTCTCGTTGACCACTTCGTGGATCGCCCAGGCGGCCTCGATATCGGAATATCCGAGCGGTGCTCCGATGCTGCGCTCGATGCCGGCGCGCGCCGCCGCGCGGTCGAGCGCCATCTCGCCGCCGAGGAAATAGTCCGGGTCGAGATAGCCGAGCACCAAATCCGCGTCGGTCACGCTTGGGTCCTCGCCGCCCTGCCGGTAGCAGATCGGCCCCGGATCGGCGCCCGAGCTTTCCGGGCCTACCGTGAGGAGCCCCATGCCGTCGATCGCGGCGATGCTGCCGCCGCCGGCGCCGATCTCGATGATGTCGACGGTCGGAACGCCGACCGGCGTGCCGCTGCCCTTCTTGAAGCGGTGCACCCGGTCGACCTCGTAGTCGTTGGCGATGCGCGGCACCCCATCCTTGACCAGGCACGCCTTGGCGGTGGTCCCGCCCATGTCGAACACCAGCAGGTCGGAAATCTCCGCCTGGCGGCCGAGATGGGCCGCCGCCAGCACGCCGCCGACCGGACCGGATTCGATCAGCCGCACCGGGAAGCGCCGCGCGGTCTCGGGCCCCGTGACCCCGCCGCCGGACAGCATCAAAAACAGCGCCCGAGTGAAGCCGCGCTTGCCGAGCCGCTCCTCGAGCCGCTTGAGGTACGGCGCCATCAGCGGCTGGACATAGGCGTTGACCGCGGTCGTGCTGGTGCGCTGGTACTCCATGATCTCGGGCATCACCGCCGAGGACAATGAAACCGATAGCTCCGGGAATTCGTCGGCCGCGATCCGGCCGATCGCCTCCTCGGGCGCCGGGTTGGCGTAGGAATGCAGCAGCGCCACCGCGACGGACTCGATGCCGTCGGCGGCGAGTCCGGCCAGTACGTCGCGGGCCTGGTCCTCGTCGAGCGCCACCCGGACCGAACCGTCGCTATGGAGCCGCTCCTTGACCTCTCGGCGGTCGGCGCGCGGCACCATGGGTGCGGGGAACACCGCGTCGATGTCGTAGATGTCGTAGCGGATTTCGCGCCGCATCTCGAGCACGTCGCGGAAGCCCTCGGTTGCGATCAGCCCGGTCTTGGCGCCCTTGCGCTCGAGGATCGCGTTGATCACCAGCGTGGTGCCGTGGATCGCGTAGTCGGTGTTGCTGAGGAATCCCTCGTGGCGCTCGTCGAGCTGGGCGACCCCAAATTCGACCGCCTCCGAGGGATCGCCCGGCGTGGTCAGCACCTTGTGGCAGGCAAACCCGCCCGTCGCCTCGTCGAGCAATACGAAGTCGGTGAAGGTGCCGCCGATATCGCAGCCGAGCCGGTAGCTCTGTTGTTCCGCCATCCCGCCGAGAATTCCCCTGTGACCGGCCTATCATAGACGGCGAGGCCGGGGTGGCAATTCGGTGGGTGGGGTGCACAAAAAAAAGGGCCGCTGTTTGCGGCCCGAGCCCTTGGATACAGGGGAGGTGTAAGGGGTGAACGTGGGGATCAATATAGGCCATCCCCCTCGCCTTCACAGTGACCTAGATCACACTTCTAAAGAAAATTTTTAATCGTTTGAGATCAATAAGTTAACGGCACTGCGTCGAGCGATTAAGACGATTCTGCCAGGAGTCTTACTTGAACCCCCTCCCCCTAACCCCCTCCCTCGTCGGGGAGGGGGGA
>JASLSL010000179.1 GCA_030743445.1 Alphaproteobacteria bacterium | reverse complement strand
AGATGCGCCACGCCGTTGATCTCGGCCGAGCCGAGCACCGGCCGGCCGAGCGACTGGCCGGGGAAGGCGGTGCCTTGGAAGTGGTCGAACACCCGGTCGTCCGGCGTGTCCAGCACCTGTCCGATCTCCTGCAGGACGACGGTGCGCTCGCGGGCCAGTTCCTCGGCATCGAAGGTCGCGTGCTGCAGGATGTCGGCGAGAATGTCGAGCGCCAGCGGCATGTCGTCCTTCAGCACCTTGGCGTAATAGGCGGTCTGCTCGCGGCTGGTATAGGCGTTGAGGTGGCCGCCGACGGATTCGATCTCCTCGACGATCTGGCGCGCATTGCGCCGCTCGGTGCCCTTGAAGGCCATGTGTTCCAAGAGATGCGCCACGCCGTTGATCTCGGCCGGCTCGTTGCGCGCCCCGGCGCCCACCCACACACCACACGAGACGGTTTCGACCTGCGGCATCGTCTCGGTGACGACCCGCAGCCCGCTCGCCAGCGTGGTGACCTCGACCGTCATGCCGCCCCCTGCAGTTCGACATGGGCGCGGATGAAGTCCTGAACCGGGCCGAGCTCGCCCGCCAACACCTGGAGGCGCTCGGGCCGCGCAACGAGATCGGCGAGTGCGGGCGGCAGTTCGGGCTTGCTGCCGGTCGCGGCCTCGACGGCCTCGGCGAACTTGCCCGGATGCGCGGTCGCCAGCGCCACCATGGGCGTTGCCGGATCTCGGCGCTTGGCCCTGGCCGCGGCGACGCCGATGGCGCTGTGCGGGTCCAACAGCTCGCCGGTCGCCCGCCAGACCTCGCGGATCGTCGCCTTGGTCTCCTCGTCGTCGAGCCGGTAGCCGGTGAATATCTCGCGCGCCTTTTGCCAGCGCGCCTCGCCGACGTCGAGCCGCCCGGTCTCGCGGAACGTCGCCACGGCCTCGGCCACGGCGGCGCCGTCGCGATCGTAGAGGTCGTAGAGCAGGCGCTCGAAGTTGCTGGAAATCTGGATGTCCATGCTCGGCGAGAGCGTCGGCCGGACCTCGGCGATCGAATAGTCGCCGGCCTCGAAGAAGCGGGTCAGGATATCGTTGACGTTGGAGGCGACGACGAGCCGGTCGACCGGCAGGCCCATCTCGCGCGCCGCATAGCCGGCGAAGACGTTGCCGAAGTTGCCCGACGGCACCGAATAGCCGACCGCCTGGCCGGGTGCGGCCACCCGGAGCGCCGCGCGCACGTAGTAGACGGTCTGCGCCATCACCCGGCCCCAGTTGATCGAGTTCATCGCCGAGAGCTTGAGCTCGTCGCGGAACCCGCGGTCGTTGAACATCGCCTTCACCAGGTCCTGGCAGTCGTCGAAGGTGCCCTCGATGGCGATCGAATGGACGTTGGGCGCGGCGACCGTGGTCATCTGGCGGCGCTGTATCTCGGTGACCCGCCCGTGCGGGTAGAGGATGAAGGCGTCGATCGCCTCGCGGTCGCGGCACGCCGCGATCGCCGCCGAGCCGGTGTCGCCCGAGGTCGCGACCAGGATGGTGACGCGTTCGCCGCGCTTGGACAAAACGTGGTCGAAAAGCCGGCCGAGGAGCTGCATCGGGTAGTCCTTGAAGGCCAGCGTCGGCCCGTGGAACAGCTCCATCAGCCACAACCCGTCCTCGAGCTGCTTCAGCGGCGCCACGTCCGGGTGATCGAAGCCGGCGTAGGCGTCCTCGACCATGGCGGCGAAGTCGTCCTCGCCGATCCGGCCGCCGAGGAACGGCGAGATCACCCGGACGGCGAGCTCGGCATAGGACAGGTCGCGCCAGGCCTCGAGGTCGCCGGCCGAGATCGCGGGCCAGGCGGAGGGCACGTAGAGACCGCCGTCGGCGGCCAATCCCGCCAACAGCGCATCGTCGAATTCGAGGACCGGGGCTCCGCCCCGTGTGCTCACGTAGCGCACCTTGCAACCTCTCCCTTGGCAGCGGCGGCTACGGTAGCCCCGCGCCCCGACCGGAGCAAGCATGGGGGCAGGCGGTCGCCTTTGTTCCCCATCATCCCGGACGGGACAGCGGAGCGGTGCCGATCCGGGACCCAATCCGCAAATCTCTCAAACACTCTCGTTGGCTCGTTCGTTCTCTGGACTGGGTCCCGGCTCTCTCTCGCTTCGCTCGTTCGGCCGGGATGACGGTTATTTGTTAAGCCCCCTCCCCCTAACCCCCTCCCTCATTGGGGAGGGGGGACGTTTATTTCGGCCCGCACAATTCATTCCCTCCCCCCTCGAGGGGGAGGGTTAGGGTGGGGGGATAATCGCACTCAACCCAAATACCGCTCTTGGAGGTGCGCCTTGAACGCGCCCGGGTCGAGGGGGCGGCCGGTGGCAGCCTCCAGCACTTGCGCCGTCGAATAGCGGCAGCCGAGCGAATGGACGTTGGGCCGGAGCCACGCCATCAGCGGTCCGAAGTCGCCGGCGGCGATGCCGGGCACGATCTCGGGATCGGCGGTGCTGGCCGCCTGGAACAGTTGCGCCGCCGCCATCGCGCCGAGAGTGTAGGTCGGGAAGTAGCCCCACGCGCCGTC
>JASLSL010000178.1 GCA_030743445.1 Alphaproteobacteria bacterium | reverse complement strand
CTCCACGGACCGCGTCAGCACCGCGTCCGCGGTTTCCTCGATCCGGCAGACCTCGACCATCGGGAAGGCTTCCGCCGGTTGCATGTAGTGGATCGCCAGGAACCGGTCCTTGGCCGCGAGAGGGGCGGCAATGTCCTCGATCGGCAGGCCGGAGGTATTGGTCGAATATATCGTCCGGTCGCCGTAGAGGCCCTCCAGTCGCCCGAACAGGGCCTGTTTCAACGCCATATCCTCGGGGATCGATTCGATGATCAGGTCGGGCGCCACCGCCGGCGGCTCGGCGATCGCCGCGACGCCGTCCAGCAGGTCGTCGATCCGGCTCGGATCGCGGCTCAACACCGTCGTCTCGAAGCCGCCGCGGGCAAACGAAATGGCGATACCCCGCCCCATCGTCCCGTAACCGACGACCATGACGCTTTTGATCGGATTGTTCATTACCTGCTACCTCCTGGCTCAGCGGCGCACAGTATCGGCCGCCGGGCGGGTTGCGTCGAGGGGGTGGGACGGTGCCGACAAGTCTTGGCCTGGTGCCGTGGATCGCCTATGTAAGGCGCCATGACCGACCCAACCGACGTCCCCGTCTCGGTCGCACCGATGATGGAGTGGACCGACCGCCACTGCCGCTTTTTCTTGCGGCAAATCAGCCGGCGGGTCCTGCTCTACACCGAGATGGTCACCACCGGCGCGATCCTCCACGGCGATCGCGATCGCTTGCTCGCCTACGATCCGGCCGAGCATCCGGTGGCGCTGCAGCTCGGCGGATCGGAGCCGGTGGCGCTCGCGGAATGCGCCCGGATCGCCGAGGCGATGGGCTACGACGAGATCAATCTCAATCTCGGATGTCCGAGCAAGCGCGTGCGGTCGGGCCGGTTCGGCGCCGGCCTGATGGCGGAGCCGGAACTCGTCGCCGATTGCATCCAGGCGATGCGTCGGAGCGTGAAGGTGCCGGTCACGGTCAAGACCCGCACCGGCCTCGACGAGGCGCCGGAATGGCCGATGCTGAGTTCGATCGCGGCCAGGATCTTCGAGGCCGGCGCCGATCGCCTGATCGTACACGCGCGCAAGGCTTGGCTCGACGGGTTGAGCCCGAAGCAGAACCGTGAGGTCCCGCCGCTACGCTACGATCTGGTCTATCGCCTCAAGGAGACGATGCCGGCCCGCGAAATCGCCCTCAACGGCGGCGTCGCGACGCTCGACGAGGCCGTCCGGCACCTGGATCGGGTCGATAGCGTGATGCTGGGCCGCGCCGCTTATCGCAATCCATATGTTTTGGCCGAGGTCGACCGGCGATTCTTCGGTGAATCGTCCCTGATTCCGAGCCGTGTCGAGGTCGTCGAGCGAATTTTGCCCTATGTCGAGCGCGAAATCGCTTCGGGCACGCCGTTGAAGGCGATGACCCGGCATCTCATCGGCCTTTTCCAGGCAGTGCCCGGCGCCCGGGCCTGGCGTCGCCACCTCAGCGAGCAGGCGCATCGACCCGATGCCGGGGTAGAAATCGTAAGCGAGGCGCTGGATTCAATCGCCGGCGAGCGGCCTCTTGCGGCCGCGGAGTAAGCCATCGGCGGAGACGCGACCTCAACCCACACGGGCAATCTCGAAGTCAAACAGGCGGCTCCATACGGAACCGCCTGAAATCGTTACAGTCTTTTCCCCGACACCCGGCCGGACGGCGCGCGGTCCGGCGATCGAATTAGGCCGCGGACTCCTTCTTGCGGCGATACGCGATTGCGCAGTGCTCGGCGCAGTAGGGCCGGTCGGTCTCCGCCGGCTTGCCACAGAAATGAAAGCCCGGCTCGCGCGGATGGCCGATCGGCCAGTGGCACATCCGTTCGGTCAGGGTCGTGACCGGGGCGGCGCTGCGTTTGATCGGGGACGGTCGGGACGACAGGCCGAGCCGGTGCGCCTTACCGATTACTGCGTTCCGGGTGACGTCGCCGAGCTCCGCCGCGATCTGGCTGGCGCTCAGGCCTCCGTTCCACAAATCCCTCAAGCGCTCGACGCGAGCCTCAGTCCATTCCATAGTGGTATCCCCCAATTTCGCGTTCGGCAATACTGAATCAATTATCGGCAAAACCTACTATATATAGTATGCCGACATCTCCCTTACACAATATTACCGATAGAAGCCCACCTCAAGGCGCGTGCCCTGCCTTTATGAACGGAGATCGTCGCGGCGTCAACGGTCAGGGCGAAACGCCGCGGACAACGCAGGTTTGCCAACTGTAGAGGCATGATTTTTCGACCTAGTTTTGCGCAGCGATACCGGTCCGGGAGTTAGCCGGAGCCGCAATTTCGCCGAAGTCGCGGAATCCAAGGCGCGACTCGGAGGCGCGTCGGATTTTCGCCGCCCCGCCGCCCCGTCGCCGCCAGGATCGGTCGGCGCCGGCGATCGGCCGCGATCGTGGAGCGGAGCCGGCGTCCTTGCCGTGCTCCGGCGGCCCGGGCTTCCGGTCTAGCCGTGCCGCGCGACCTGGCCGAGCGAAGGCCAGTCGGGTCGCGCCGCGATGTCCTTCGACCCGCAGCAGGTGCACCGCATGTGCGCGCCGACATCGGGAACCGGGAACGCCGGCCCCAGTTCGGCCACCAGTCGGGTCGCCGGCACGATCGAATTATGCCCGCATCGGTTGCACCAACAAAATACGTCTATGCGGCGCTCGACGAGCTCGCCGAGCACGGTCGCCTTGCGACGCGTTTCTTCGTCCGCCATCAATCCGCGTTTAATGCTGCCCATGTTCCGACCGTGCCAAGTCTCGAGCTTCATGTGCGCCTGGGAGGTTGAGCGCACAGGAACATAACAAGAACATTTTGCTGTCGTCAAGCCTCGCCGGAAGCCGCCGGGGCAATTCGACGAAGCCGGCGGGTGCGAATAGGTGCGATGGTGTAGGGCGTTAGACGCTGGTCGTGATCGCGCGCAGTTGACGGTCGAATATCGACAGCGCTTCGTCCATGGTCGCGCCATGTTTGAGCTTCCGCGGCCCGCTGAACACCAGATAATCGCAGCGTTTGCCGTTCGGGCGTTTGGCGATGGCGAAAAGCGGCGAGTCGAACGAGTTGCGGAAGATCGAGAATACTGCCGCCTCGCGCTGATGATCGATGGCGTAGTCGCGCCACTCCCCGGTCATCACTCGGCGGCTATAAATCTCTAGCAACTGGCGAAGCTCGCGACGGTTGAAGAACACAACCGGGCGGTTGCGCCGGCGGAAGTCGGCGAGGCGAATCGTCTTCCGGCCGTCGATTGTAGCCTCGCCTTTCGGACCGCCGCCGCCCCTCGTTGCGGTTGACCGGGCGTTCGATCGTGATTTGTCGACAGGCTTCTGCATCGTTCAGCGGACCGATTCGGCGTTGGTCTTGTAGGGGTCGCGTTCGTTGTAACAAGTAATCGTGCCGAGCGTGCGGTAGCAGTAGATCGGCTTCTCGTAAAATATTGGCTCGAAGCTATCGCGGCACAGTGGCCCGCCATCGCGCATTGCGACCAACGAGCGGCACTCCTTGCCGGACGCGAGTTCGGCGAGGTAGTCGAACGGCAACTTGTCGGTATTAATGAAGCTCGCGAGTTGAGCCGAGATCATATAGAAGGACCCCGTGCCGCACGCGGCCGCCAGGAATATCACGATGCCGGTTAAAAGGCCAGGGCGCACCTGGCCGAACCATCGCGGCTCCGTGGTATCCTCCATTGCGGTGGTCGTCAGTCTATTGCCCTCCGCCCGGGTCCGATCAATCTAGACCCGATACTGATCATACACCGTTAACATTGTCTCGCATCGCCGATTTTCGTTCAAGTGCGATGGCGATGGATCGTTTGCGGGCGGGGCGCGAGCGCTTATATTCGGGCGAGTTAACGCGACAAGGA
>JASLSL010000177.1 GCA_030743445.1 Alphaproteobacteria bacterium | reverse complement strand
GTGCCGTCGTCGGAGACCTGTTGCCCGGCGTCGCCCGACGTCAGGAATTGGCGCACCGGTTGGGTCGTGATCCGGGTGATTTGCGGCGGCGGGGCGGCGCGCGCGACATTGAAGATCGTGCCGGCGAAGCAACTGTCGAAGATCGTGAAGACATGCTTCGATTCGGCCAGGCGAACGAACTCGCCGAACCTTCTCAGCGACAATGCGGTGCGCAGGAATCGGCTGCGATTCTTCTCCAAGGCGCCGTCGACCGGGATGAGATAGCCTTCGCCCTTCACGTCCGTGTGGCCGTGGCCGGCGAACCAGATAAACAGGCGCGCGTCCGGATCGCTGCCCTTCTCGATGAAGAAATCCTCGAAGGTCTGGCGCATGGCGCGCGCATCCAGATTGGTCTTGAGCGTGACCTCGAAGCCCTGCGCCTCGAGCGCCACGACGATGCGGCGCGCGTCGTTCACCGCCTGGCCGAGGCGCGGCCATCCCGCCGAGTAGTCGTCGTTGCCGACGACCAGCGCGTAGGACTTCGAGTAAAGCTCGACCTCTTCGGTGACCTTGGCGTCACGCGCATCGCTCGCCTTGATCGGCACCTTCAAGCCGCGACCGCTTGCGGCATCGACCGCCGTCGCAAGGCCAATACCGGCGATCAGCGCGCCAATCGCAATAACGCGGGAAACTTCGGTCGACACCCCTTGTCCCTTCCAATCCGGTGACCGGCGGATGATAACAAAAACCCAAGGGGATGATGAACCCCCTCCCCGTGGTGCCGATCACGTTCGAAAGTTGCCGGTGAAACGGCCCCTAGTCCTCGTAGAGCTCGACCAGCGCCATCGTGTCCCGGCCGCCCTTGTCGCGCGCCCGGCCCTCGGCCATCCGGCCGCGGGCGCTTTCGACCACGGGCAGGGTGGTGCCGAGCCCCGCGGCGAATTCGAGCGCCACGCCGAGGTCCTTGTGCGCCAGGTCGATGGTGAAGCCGGGCGCGAAATCGCCCTCGATCAGCTTCGGCAGTTTCATCCGCACCGCATAACAGTCGGCCGAGCCCTCGGTGAGAAGTTCGCGCATCATGTCGTCGTTTAGGCCCCACTTCCGGCCCATGGCGATGGTCTCGGTCAAGGCAGCGCAGTGCACCAGCGTATTGGCGTTGTTGACGATCTTCATCGCCATGCCGTCGCCGGCAGCACCACAATGGTAGATCGTCGTACCCATGGCCTCGAGCGACGAGCGCACTTCCTCGAGATCGTCCGCCGCCCCGCCGACGAGGAAACACAGCGTCCCGGCGATGGCGCCGGACGTGCCGCGCGTCACCGGCGCCTCGAGATAGCGCACGCCGACGTCGGCCAGGCGTTCGCCGAGCTCGCGGCTCTTGATCGGCGACATGGTCGAGCAGTTGACGACCAGTAGGTCGTTGCGTTTCGCGCCCAATACGCCGTCCTCGCCGAACAGCACGTCCTCGACATCGGGCAAATCCGGCAACATGGTGAAAACGACCGCCGCCTTCTTGGCGAGCGCGGCCGGCGAGCTTGCGATCTCGGCGCCGAGTTCGCCGAGTGCGGCAACGCATTTCGGGTCGATATCGTGCACGACCAGGTCGGCGCCCTTGTTGTGGAGGTTGAGCGCCATCGGGCGCCCCATCGCCCCCAATCCGATGAATCCGACCGGCTCGACCGCTGGTTCCGACATGTTTCACTCCCCGATATCGTTGGTTGTTCGATCGCGCCGAGCCTACCCGTCCGAACTTCGATTGCAAGTCGGATTGGCTGTTTGTCAGAAAGCCGCCAGAGACGTAAAATTCAAATATGGCGTATTCGAGTAATTGCGGTTCGTACCATTTCCGACCGCGGACCGGAGATAAGAAATGAACATCGAGATGGTAATCGCGGGACGAAAAGAGCCGGTCGCTACGACCGCGCCCGACGCGGCTTCCGCCGACGCCGCTCGGTTGTTGAGCGACAAGCGCATCGGACTGCTCGTGGTCTGCGACGCGGGGGGCGCCATCGTCGGCGTTTTGTCCGAGCGCGATATCGTCCGCGGCCTTTCCGACCATGGCGCCGGGTTGAGCAGAAAAAAGGTCGCCGACCTGATGACCGGCGACGTGTTGACATGTTCACCGGGCGATTCGGTTATTCAGATTCTCGAGATCATGTCGGAACGACGAATCCGTCACGTGCCGGTCGTCGAGGATGGCAATCTCGTCGGCATGGTCAGCATCCGTGATCTGATGCAGCATATGCTCAAGCACGACGCGGCACGCATCAAGGACATGATGATGTCGATCTATGAGAAAAGCGGGGCCTATCCCTGGGCCTAAGGCGATCACCGCTCACAGGGTAGGGGGTGATTTCCCGCGGCGGACGCGGTATATCGGCCCCGGTTCAATGGCAGCGAAGCATTCCGTATGACCGTTCTCGTCACCGGCGCCGCCGGGTTCATCGGCTCCCATGTCGTGGGCGCGCTCCTGGCGCGCGGCGAGCGCGTCATCGGCGTCGACAATCTGAACGACTACTACGACGTGGCGCTCAAGGAAGCCCGCCGCGACCGGCTGCTGGCGGAAGAGGGCTTCGATTTTCACCCGGCGGACATCGGCGACCGCGCGGCGATGGAAGCCATCGCCAAGGCGAATCCCGACATCGCGGGTGTCGTGCATCTCGCCGCCCAGGCCGGTGTCCGTTACTCGCTCGAGAACCCGTTCGCCTATACCGAAGCCAACGTGACCGGGCAACTCGTGATCCTCCAGATGTGCCGCAACCTCGAGAACCTGAAGCACCTGGTTTACGCGAGCTCTTCCTCGGTCTACGGCGGCAATACCGACTTGCCGTTCGCCACCGAGGACCGGGTCGACACACCGGTCTCCCTCTACGCCGCGACCAAACGCTCGGGCGAGCTGATGGCGTACTGCTACAGCCATCTCTATCGAATTCCCACGACCGGCTTGCGCTTCTTCACTGTCTACGGACGCTGGGGGCGGCCCGACATGGCGGCCTACATCTTCACCAAGGCGATCTTCGAGGACCGGCCGATACCGGTGTTCAACAACGGGGATATGCAGCGCGACTTCACCCACGTCAGCGACATCGTGCCAGGGGTGATCGCGTGCCTCGACCGACCGCCGGCGGACGACGGCGCCACAGCACCCCATCGCCTCTACAATCTCGGCAACAACCGGCCGGAGCAGTTGATGCGGTTCATCAGGTTGATCGAGGAAGCGACCAACCACAAGGCCGAGATCGACTTCAAGCCGATGCAGCCGGGCGACGTGAAGGAGACCTACGCCGACATCGAGGCGAGCCGCCGCGATTTCGACTTCGACCCGAAGATGACGATCGACGAGGGCATCCCGGATTTCGTCGACTGGTACCGCGAATATCACGGGGTGTGAACTTGGTCTAGCGGGTGGCCGACCCGCCTTCCGAGCAGACCGCGACGGCGGTCAGGATATCGTCCGGCGACGGCCGATGGTCCCAGACCGTGGCGGCGGTCAAGACCTTCGCCGAGACGTCATGGTCCGACACCTGTTTCAGGGCGAGCTGCCAGCGATGGGCGCCGGCGCCGCCGCTGCGGGCCGGCCGGAACGAGGCGCGCACCAGGGCGAGGTTCTCGCCGTTCGGGTAGTGGGCGATGTAATCCCAGTTGGTATAGCGCAGCCGCATCGCACGAATCAGACAGCCGGTGAGATCGCGGTGCTGTCCCGCCACCGTCCGGCTCTCGACCGGCGAGGTTTCATCGGTCGGCTTGACCGCCTCGCAGCCGGCGAGAAATGCCGCAATCGCACCGCACCAGATGGCAAGGGGTATTCGGCCGGTCCTCACACGCCCTCCCAAAACGCGGCGATGCGCTTGCGTTGGGCCGCGTCGGGCAGGCGGCCGTACCCGGCGCCGAGATTATCGCGCATGTGCTTCGGCTTGCGGGTCGCCGGGATGACGCAGGTCGCCGCCGGGTGTGAGAGGATGAACTTCAGGAACATCTGTCCCCAACTCTCGCAGTCGAACTCGACGGCCCATGCCGGCAGCTTTTTGCCGCGGACCCGTCGGAACAACGAGCCCCGCTGATAGGGTCGGTTGACCAGCATCGCCACCCCCTTGTCGTGCAACAGTGGCATCAGGCGCGCCTCGGCCTCGCGCTCGTCCAAGGAATAGGCCATTTGCACGAAGTCCAACGGCTCGCGCTTCACCACGTCGATCAGGTCGTCGAGCGCCGAAGACGTCCAATGGGTGATGCCGATATAGCGGACGCGGCCCTGGTCCTTCCATTTCCGCAAGGTCTTCAGGTGCGTCGCGGTGTCGACCAGATTGTGGACCTGCATCAGCTCGATGCGGTCGGTGTGAAACAGCCGCATCGACTCTTCCATCTGATCGATGCCGTCCTGGCGTCCTTCGGTCCAGACCTTGGTTGCGATGAAGGCACGGTCGCGCAGGCCGAGGCTCTTCAGCATGTCGCCGACGACGCTTTCGGCGCGGCCGTACATCGGCGAGGAATCGATGACCTTGCCGCCGCCCTCGATATGGGTGCGGATCACTTCCATCCGCGCGGCCCAGCCCTTGGGCTCGCGGTCGACGTCGAAGGCACGCGAGGTGCCGAGGCCGATCACCGGCAGTTGCTCGCCCGACTTGGGGATCGGCTTGGTGCGCATGGCGCGCTTGGCGGCGAGACCCGGCACGCCCACGGTCAGCGCGGCGCCGGCGGCGGCTACGAGACGCAGAAACTCGGCGCGGGTCAGTCGCGATGTATCGCTCATGGCGCTATTTTACCTCACTTCGCCGAATTTGTGGCGAGCGTGTCCTGGCGGCGGCCGAGGGCGATGCCGATGCCGGCCCAGACCAGCGCCACTGGCACGATTAGGATCGCGATCGCGCCGATCCCCATCCCGACCGCGGCGAGCCCGGCGAAGGCCCAGCCGCTCACCGCGTCGCCGCCGCGATAGATCACGGTGTCGATGAAGTTCTTGGATTTGTACTTCTCCTCGCGGCCGACGACGGTGTAGAGCACTTCGCGGGCCGGGCGCGAGACCGCGAAATTGGCCGCCCGGCGCAGGGTCTGGAAGACGATCACCGCACCCAACGCCGGCGCCACCGCAAGCACCGCGAATCCGAGCGCCGTCAACAGCGGCACGAAGGCCACGGTAAGGCCAACCCCGAACCAGCTCATCAACCGACCAGTGAGGAACAGTTGCGTCGCCAGGGTCAGCACGCCGACCGCGAGATCGATGGACGCGAAGATGCGGGTTCGGGTCTCGGGATCGTCCGACGCCGAGGCGACAATGTGCGCCTGCTCCATATATAAGAAAGTCGAGGTCGCGGTGTAGAGCACCATGTAGACGCAAATGCCGATCAGATAGGGTGAGCGCGCCACGGTCGTGGCGCCGGCCAGGATGCTGCCGCCGATCGCCCTATCGTCGTCAAGATCGCCATCGCGCGGCCCTGCGTATTCCGTGGGTGCCGACGGCGTCCGGCGAATCAGGGCCCGGATACAAAGCACCGCGAGTTCGAGGAAGACGATCGCGATCAATAACAGATTTGCCGTGCCGACGAGCTCGACCAGCGAGGCGGCGAGCAGGGGCCCTGCGATCGCGCCGGCCGAACCGCCCGCGGCGATGAAGCCGAACAGCCGCTTGCCCTGCTCGTTGCTGAACAGGTCGGCCATGAAGCTCCAAAAGACGGAAACGACGTAAAGGTTGAAGATGCTGACCCAGATGAAGAACGCGCGCGCCGTATGGACCGTGCCTTCGCCCCACAGGAACAGTAGATAGAAGATGAAAATATTGGCGGCGAAGAAGTGGTAGACGAAGGGCAGGAAAGTCTGCCGCCGCCAGCGGGCCACGATCGCGCCGTATAGCGGCACCGCGATCAGCATGGCGATGAAGGTGCCGGTGAACAGCCATTGCAGGTTCCGGACGCCGCCGGCGATCCCCATCTCGTCGCGCAACGGCCGCAGCACGTAATAGCCGGCGAGCAGACAGAAAAAATAAAGGAACGACAGGACGAGGGCGCGGATTTCCTCGTCGCGCACGCGGACCGCGCCCTCGAATGCCCGCTTCAGGCGGTCCATTACTCGGCGGCTTTTCCGGCCGCCTTCCCGGCCATCGCGAAGATCTCGAAGGGCTCGCCGACACCCTTGAGCCGGTGCTCGCCGAGCGAGGTCCAGGCCATCGGCGCGCAGCTCGCGAAATCTCTGCTCGCCAGCACATCGTGGCCGAGTTCCTTGGTCATGCTCTCGATCCGCGCCGCTTCGTTGGCGGCCCGGCCGATGACCGAGAACTCGAGCCGCTCGGGCACCCCGATGTTGCCGTAGAGAACGTCGCCGACATGGAGGCCGAGACCGAAGGCGAGTGGCACGCCCCCGGCCGCGCCGCGCCTTCTGTTGATCTCGACCATGCGCTCGGCGGCCTCGTTCGCCGCGGCCATCGCCGCTTCGCACGCCTTGGTCACGGTCGAGCCGTCGTCGCCGATCGGAAAGATCGCCAGCACCGCATCGCCGACGAAACGCAGGACCTCGCCGCCGTTGGCCATGACCGCGCCGGCGGCGCACTCGAAATAGTCGTTGAGGACGCCAAGGAAGTCCCACGCCGGCATCGAATCGGCAATCGGCGTCGAGTTCCGCATGTCGCTGTACCAGATCACCGCGTGGGTCACCTCGCCGTCACCTCGCTGGATCTGACCCTCCAACACGCGGCGGCCGGAGCTCGGGCCGAGATAGGTATCGAGCACGTTCTGCGCGATCTGCGTCTTGATCGTGATCTTGCAGGCGACCGCAAGCCGGCGCTGGATACGCCGCAACGACTGCACGTCGTCGTCGGTGAACCCTTTCGGGCGGTCGGTGGTCCACGAGCCAACGATGCCGTTGCGCATCGGGCTCGCAGCATCGATCTCGCCGAACGAGATCGAGAACGCTAGATAGTCGGTGGCGCCCCGGTCGCGGAATTCCTCGAGGAGCGGGAAATCGAGCAGTGCGTCCTCGCCCGTGAGCCGGCGCCTGAGAAAGCTCAGTCCGTTGTCGACAAGGTGGGCCAAGGGGCTTTTCGCCCAGGCGTCGGTGCCCTCGATATCGCCGTGGCGATAGCCTTCGGTCGCAACGCCATCCTCGCGTGTCCAAATCAGCCCGACGCCGGTGAACAGTGGATGCAGCGTGCGGAACGCCACATAGCCGCGCGTCAGCGGTATCCCCGCGGCGTGCAACCTGACGCAGCAGCCGCCAAACAGGTCGCCGATCTCGGTATCGCCGAGCGCCTGGCTCATAAGCCATTCGGCGACCTCGTCGATCAAGCTGTCTTCGGGCGGCGATATGGCAATGTCGTCGGACATGGTGTCGCTCAATTGCCGTAAAGCGCCTGGAGCTTGTCGCCGAAGCGCTGGTTGATGATGTGGCGGCGGATTTTCATGCTCGGCGTCAACATCTCGTTCTCGATCGTGAAACCGTCCGGCGCCATCGTGAAGTGCCGGATACGCTCGATGTTGGAGAGCTTCTCGTTCACCCGGTCGACCGCGCCGCGGATCACGCGGCCGAATTCCTCGTCTTCGGCAAGTGCCGCCATGTCCTCCGGTTTGCCGTTTTCCTTCGCCCAACCCAGAGCGAACTCGGGATCGGGCACGACCAGCGCCACCAGATGCGGGCGCGTGTCGCCGTAAACCATCGCCTGGGCGATTTCGGGCTCGATCGTCAGCATGCCCTCGACCCGCTGCGGCGAGATGTTGTCGCCGCCCGAAATGACGATGATGTCCTTCTTGCGGTCGGTGATCTGGATGTAGCCGTCCTCATCGATCACACCGATATCGCCGGTGTGCAGCCAGCCGTCGACGATGGTCTCGGCGGTCGCCTGGCGGTCGTTCCAGTAGCCCCGCATGACCAACTCGCCCCGAACCAGAATCTCGCCGTCACCGGCGATCTTGACCTCGACCCCTTTCATCGGCGGGCCGACGGTCGCGAGCTTGTTGAGCCCGGGATGGTTGCAGCTCACCACCGGCGCCGCCTCGGTTTGCCCATAGCCTTGCAGGATGCGCAGCCCCAGCGCTTGGAAAAACACACCGATGTCGTAATTCAACGGCGCCCCGCCCGAGACGAAGGCCTTGAGGCGTCCGCCGAAGCGAGCCCGGACTTTCTCGCGCACCAGGCGTTCCAGCAGCCCGTCGACGAGACTGTCCCACCAACCGAGCATTCCGCCGGCTTCGTACCGTTTGCGGCCGAGCTCCACAGTCTTCATGAACAGCGTCTTCTTCAGGCCGCCGGTCTGTTCGACGCCGCGGGTTATGCGGCCGTGCATCGCCTCGTAGAGCCGCGGTACCGCGGTCAGGATCGTCGGCGTCGCCTCCTCCATGTTGCCGGTCAATTTGTCGACGCCCTCGGCGTAGTAGATTTGTGCGCCGATGGCGATGGGGAGGAATTGTCCTGCGGTGTGCTCGTAGGAATGCGAGAGTGGCAGGAACGAGAGGAAGACCTCGGCACCCACGGCGAATCCCGGCAACATCTCGAGGAACTCATGCGCACCCATGCAGTTCGAGATGATCGAGCCGTGGCTCAGCATCACGCCTTTCGGCAGTCCCGAGGTGCCCGACGTGTAAATGATGCAGGCGGTGTCGGAGCGCGGAATCTCCGCCGTCCGTGCCGCGACGTCGTCGGCGCGGTTTCCGCCCTCGGCCAAAACGTCGTCCCACGCGGTCACGCGCAGATCCTGGGCCGGCGCGTGCTCGACCGGCGCCATCGTGATCGCGATCTCGGTCTCGGTCGACTGAGCCGCCGCCGGCAACACGTGTTTCGCAAGCGTCGCGGTCGAGACGATCACCGCCTTCGCACCGCTGTCCGACAGGATATGCAGGTGATCGTCGACCGTGTTCGTCGTGTAGGCCGGAACGGTGGTGGCGCCGGCCGCCATGATCGCGACGTCGGCGATCAGCCATTCCGGGCAGTTGTCGGCGACAAGGCCGACCCGGTCGCCGGGCGCGATGCCGAGCCCCTCCAGCCCGCTGGCAAGCGCGCTGACGCGTGACGCCGTCTCGCTCCAGGTCAAGGGTGTCCACGCTCCGTCCCGCTTGGCCCACAGAAATTTCCGGTCGCCGTATTGGGCGGCCCGTTCGAAGAACATCGCCGGTAGATTCTTGATCGCCGCGTAGTCCATGATGCCCTCTCCCAATATCTCCTAATTCTACGCTTGTGATGGCGTTGCGGGGGTCATATATCGCCTAGGTGCATGGAGTAAGGACATGACCGACCGCGCTATCCTCGGCGAACTTCCGGCCTGGAACCTCACCGACCTCTATCCCGCCACCGATTCACCCGAGTTGGCAAGCGATCTCGACGCCGCATCAGCCGACGCCGACGCCTTCGCGGCGGCCCATGAAGGCAAGGTCGGCGACCTCGATGGCGCGGCGTTGGGCGCGGCGATCGCCGAATTCGAGCGCCAGGAGGAGCGGCTGGGGCGGCTTTCGAGCTACGCCCAACTGGTCCATGCGGGCGACCTCAGCGACCCGGAGATCGCGCGTTTCAGCCAAAACGTCCGCGAGCGGGTAACCGCGGTCTCTACCAAACTGCTGTTCTTCGAGTTGGAGCTCCGCCGCATCGAAGACGATGACCTGGAGGCCAAGCTCGAAGATCCGGATTTGGCACGCTACCGGCCGTGGCTGCGCGACATGCGCGCCTTTCGGCCCTACCAGCTCTTGGACGAGGTCGAGAAGCTGCTGCACGAGAAGACGGTCGCCGGACGATCGGCTTGGATGCGGCTGTTCGACGAGACCCTGGCCGATCTGCGCTTTCCCTTCCGGGGCAGGGAACTGACCGAGACCGAGATCCTCCACCTGCTCTCCGACAAGGACGACGCCAAGCGCAAGGAGGCGGCGCAGAGCTTTGGCCGCGTGCTCGGCGACAACATCCGGCCCTTCGCGCTGGTCACCAACACGCTCGCCAAGGATAAGGAGATCGAGGATCGCTGGCGCGGCTTCAAAGCGCCGATCTCCTCGCGCAATCTCGCCAATCTGGTCGAGGACGAGGTCGTAGAGGCGCTGGTCGAGGCGGTGCGCGGCGCCTACCCGCGGTTGTCGCACCGCTATTACGCGATCAAGGCGCGCTGGTTCGGGCGAGACAGGCTCGACTACTGGGACCGCAACGCGCCGCCGCCAGACGAGGACGATCGCCTGGTGCCGTGGGCCGAGGCGCGGGACACGGTGCTGACCGCTTACGGCGCCTTCATGCCCGAGATGGCCGCGCTCGGCCGCCGGTTTTTCGACGAGTCGTGGATCGACGCGCCGCCGCGGCCCGGCAAGGCATCGGGCGCCTTCTCGCACCCCACCGTGCCGTCGGCCCATCCCTATATCCTGCTGAACTACCAGGGCCGGACCCGCGACGTGATGACCTTGGCGCACGAGCTCGGCCACGGCGTCCACCAGGTGCTGTCGGCGGGACAGGGGCATCTGATGGCCGACACGCCGCTGACCCTGGCCGAGACCGCGAGCGTGTTCGGCGAAATGCTGACCTTCAAGGCGATGCTGCGCCGAACCGACGACCCCATGGCGCGGCGCGCCATGCTGGCCGGCAAGATCGAGGACATGCTCAACACCGTGGTGCGGCAGGTCGCGTTCTGCACCTTCGAGCGCCGGCTGCACGACGCGCGCCGCGAGGGCGAGGTGACGGCAGACGAGATCGGCGCGATCTGGCTCGATGTGCAGGAGGAGAGCCTCGGCCCGGCGCTTCGCTTCGAGGACGAATACAAATTCTACTGGGCCTATATCCCGCACTTCATCCATTCGCCGTTCTACGTCTACGCCTACGCCTTCGGCGACTGCCTGGTGAACTCGCTCTACGCGGTCTACGAGGAAGCGGCGGACGGCTTCGCCGGGAAGTACCTGGAGATGCTGCGCGCCGGCGGCACGTTGCGCCACCAGGAGCTGCTGGCGCCGTTCGGTCTCGACGCCTCCGATCCCGGATTCTGGGACCGCGGCCTTGGCGTCGTCGAGGGCCTGATCGACGAGCTCGACGCGGCATTGTGACGCGATGGGGCGGCTTGACCCCTCGCCTTGCGCGTGCCGAACTGGCGGCCATGTCCGAAGGCGATAACGTCCAGGCGAAACGCATCGTCGTAATCGGCGCCGGCATCGCCGGCGTCTCGGCCGCACTCTACCTGCAGCGCGACGGCCACCAGGTAACCGTGCTCGACCCGCGCGACCCCGGCACCGCGGCGAGCTTCGGCAACGCCGGGGTGATCGCGCGCTACGGCTGCGTGCCGACGGCGACACCCGACATGCTGGCCCGGGTGCCGAAGCTGCTGATGAACCCCTATGGGCCGCTCGCGATCCGCTGGTCCTACCTGCCGCGCCTGGCGCCGTGGCTGCTGCAGCTGATCCGCAACGCGGCACCCCAGCGCATCCTCGCCAACGCCCGGTCGAAATCGGCGCTGCTCGATTTGGCGTGGGATGCCTACCTTGTGCTGATCGAGGAGGCCGGCGCCGGCGACCTGATCCACCACGGCGGGATGATCCGGGTCTACGAGACCGACGAGGGGTTCCGGCGCGCCCAGCGCGAGATCGACCTGATGCGCCAATGCGGACGCAAAGTCGATATCCTGACCGCCGACGAAATCCGCGATCTGGAGCCGGCCCTGGCGCCGATCTTCCGCCACGGGCTCTATTTCTCCGACAGCCACAACATCCGCAACCCGGGCCGGCTGGTCGAGATGTTCTCCCGCCGCTTCACGACCGGGCAGGGCGCGGTGGTCAAGCAGGCGGTGACCGGCCTCGCCCGCAACGCCGAGGGCGACTGGCGCGTCGCCACCGACGGCGAGGGCTTCGAGGCCGACGCGATCGTCGTCGCTGCCGGCGCCTGGTCGGCGCGCATCGCCAAGATGATCGGCGTCCGGGTGCTGCTCGATACCGAGCGCGGCTACCACGTCATGCTGCCGCATCCCGACGAGACCCTCGGCCGCTCGGTCCATTTCGCCGAGCCGACCTGCATGATCACGCCGATGGAGGGCGGGTTGCGGCTGACCACCGGCGTCGAGCTCGCCGGGGTCGACGCGCCGCCCGACTATACCCGCGTCCGCCGCATGATCCCGATCGCGAAGCGCTTGATCCCCGGCCTCAAGGGTGAAATTCAGACCGAATGGATGGGCTGGCGGCCCTCGATGCCCGACACCGTG
>JASLSL010000176.1 GCA_030743445.1 Alphaproteobacteria bacterium | reverse complement strand
TGCCGTCCTTGTATTCCCCGTCGTACCTGTTGCCGTTCGCCGCAACATAAGTTCCCTGTCCGTTAGACCTGCCGAACCGCTTCTCGCCTTCGTATTTACTCGTCTTCCATGCGCCGTCTATTTGAAATCGCCATACTTCCGTACCGTACCCGTGCGCCATTCCTTTCACGCACGAGCCCGTCCAGGTCACCGTTTCGTTCGGTTGAGGACTTGCGTTCCAAACGCTGCAGTTCGCGTTGTTCTCAACCTTCTGCCAAGGTCCTTCTGCTACAGCCGTCGTCGCCAACGAGAAACCCACAGCCACGACGAGACAGACGACCACCAATTTCAACATTCGCCGCATCGCCAGTCTTCCTTCCGACAATTGTCGCCTGAAACCCTGCCGGAGTTGAACTCCGGCACGAATTGAAAGCGATGAGTTCGCATAGATGTACGGCATTGAACTGATTTTGGTAGATGTATGGCACTTGCTGGTCAACGATCCAAAAATTCGGAAGGGCAGAAATCGCCTCCCCGAATTTGCGTGTATTTAATTGCTCACGCGCCCAACGTCGCCAACTCCGCCATCAGCCGGTGGACGCCCTTGAGCCGGGTTTGCGGGCCTTCCCAGTCCTCCATGTAGACCAAGGTTTGGTCGTCGGGCCTGAGCTTGATTGCATAGGGCCGCTGTTGAATAAACCCGATCAACCGATCGAGATTGGGCGGCGCGTTGTTGCGGAACGCCAGCGTCGCGCCCTTGGGGCCGGCGTCGATCTTCTCGACCCCCGCCTGGCGGCACAGCCGCTTGATCGCGATCACCTCCAGCAGGTTCTCGACCTCCTCCGGCAGCGGTCCGAACCGGTCGATCAACTCGGCGGCGAAGGCCTCGATCTCGGCCGGATCGACGAGCAGCGAAAGCCGGCGGTAGAGCCCGAGCCGGACCGAGAGATCGGCGACATAGGGCTCCGGGATCAGCACCGAGGTGCCGATCGCGATCTGCGGCGTCCATCCTTCCTCCGCCTTGCTGCCGTCGTCGCCACCGCGCAGTTCGGCCACCGTCTCTTCCAACAGATGCTGGTAGAGCTCGACCCCGACCTCGCGGATGTGCCCGGACTGCTCCTCGCCGAGCAGATTGCCGGCACCACGTATGTCGAGATCGTGACTCGCGAGGGAAAATCCGGCGCCGAGGGTGTCGAGCGCCTGCATGACCTCGAGCCGGCGTTCGGCGGCCGGGCTCGGCGCGTGGCCCGGCGGTAGCGTGAGGTAGGCATAGGCGCGCGCCTTCGAGCGTCCGATGCGTCCGCGCAGCTGATAGAGCTGGCCGAGCCCGAACCGGTCGGCGCGGTGGACGATCATGGTGTTGGCGCTCGGGATATCGAGCCCGGCCTCGATAATCTGGGTGCAGAGCAGAACGTCGTACGCGCCGTCGACGAACCCGGTCATCACTTCCTCGAGTTCCTTGGTCGCCATCCGACCGTGGGCGACCGCGATCTTGATTTCCGGGATCAGCTCGGTGATGCGCTCGTGCATCCGCGCGAGATCGGTGATGCGCGGGCAGACATAGAAGGTCTTGCCGCCGCGGAACCGCTCGCGCAGGATCGCCTCGCGCACCACGACCGGATCGTAGGGCAGGACGAAGGTCCGAACCGCCAACCGGTCGACCGGCGGGCTGGCGATGATGCTCATCTCCTTCACCCCGGTGAGCGCCATTTGCAAGGTGCGCGGGATCGGTGTCGCCGTCAGCGTCAGCACGTGGACGTCGGCGCGCAGTTGTTTCAGCCGCTCTTTCTGGGTGACGCCGAAGTGCTGTTCCTCGTCGACCACGAGAAGGCCCAGATTGGCGAACTCGATCCCCTTGCCGAGCAGCGTGTGGGTCCCGATCACGATATCGACCGAGCCATCGGCGAGGCCGACCTTGATGTCGGTCGACTTGCGTTGAGTGACCAGGCGCGAGAGCTGTTCGACATTCAGCGGCAACCCCTGGAAGCGCTCGACGAAGGTCTGGTAGTGCTGGCGTGCGAGCAGCGTCGTCGGCACCACGATCGCGACCTGGCGGCCTTCCATTGCGGCGATGAAGGCGGCGCGCAGCGCGACCTCTGTCTTGCCGAACCCGACATCGCCGCAGATCAGCCGATCCATCGGCCGCCCCGAGGCGAGATCGTCAACCACGTCCTCGATCGCCCGCATCTGGTCCTCGGTCTCGGCCCATGCAAAGGCGGCGCAGAATTCCCCGTACGCGCCCGCCTCTTCCGGCGTCAGTCGTTCGCCCTGGCGCATCGCGCGCTCGGCCGCGGTCTTCAGGAGCGACTGGGCGATGTCGCGGATGCGTTCCTTGACCCGCGCCTTGCGCGCCTGCCAGGCCGGCGCGCCGAGCCGGTCGAGCTGCGCCTCCGACTCTTCCGAGCCATAGCGCGACAACACGTCGATGTTCTCGACCGGGACGTAAAGCCGGTCGCCGCCGGCGTAATGCACGGTCAAGCAGTCGTGCGGCGCGCCCAAGACGTCGATCGCTTCGAGCCTGTCGTACTGGCCAATGCCGTGATCGATGTGGACCACGAAGTCACCTTCGCTGAGGCTCGAGACCTCGGTGATGAACTGCTCGGCGCGGCGCCGGCCCCGGGACGGCCGGGCGATCCGGTCGCCGAGAATGTCCTGCTCGCTGATCGCGAGGCAGGCGTCGGTCTCGAAACCATGGTCGATGTCGAGGGCGACCAACAGCACCGTGCCCGCGGGCCGCTCCAAGGCCTCGGCCCAGCTTTCGACGGTAATGGCGCCGGTAACGCCGTGCTCTTGCAGCAATCCGCCAAGCCGGTCGCGCGAACCGGCGCTGTGGCCGAACACCAGGATATGGCGACCGGTCTCGGCCGCCAGGCGATCGCGCACCACGTCGAACAGGTTGACGTCTTGGCGGTGCCGCGCCTCGGCGAAGTCCCGCACGCGACGTCCGCCCGCATCGACAACCGGGCCTGCCGTCTCGGGTGCATCGAAAGTGTGGAACGCGGCGATCGGCCGCAGCGCCAGACACTCATTCCATTCGTCAGGAGCGAGATACAGCATCTCCGGCGGCGTCGGCTTGTAGATCGCCACCTCCTCGCGTTCCGCGTCGCGTTGGGTTTTGGGTAGCATCTCCCGCCGCGCCTCGTAGTGCTCGGCGATCAGCTCGTGGCGCGCGGCGCTTGCCTCGTCGGCCTGATGGTCGAGGGTGACCGCCGCCTCGGGCAGATAGTCGAACAGGGTTTCCAGCCGCTCATGGAACAGGGCCAGCCAGTGTTCCATCCCCGCGTGGCGGCGTCGCGCGCTGATCGCCTCGTAGAGCGGATCGTTGCCGGCGGGCGGCCCGAACATGCGGCGATAGGCCTCGCGGAACCAATCGACCGCATCGTCGTCGAGCATCACCTCGCTGACCGGGCCGAGCACGAAGCCGTCCAACTTCTCGCTGGACCGCTGGGTCATCGCGTCGAAGGCACGCACGCTCTCCAGCTCGTCGCCAAAGAAGTCGAGCCGGAAGGGCTCAGCCACACCCGGCGGATAGACGTCGATGATCCCGCCGCGCAGCGCGTATTCGCCCGGCTCGCGAACCGTCGCCGCCCGCCGATAGCCGTTGTGGACGAAGTAATCCTGGAAATCCTCCTGCGCGATCGGCTCGCCGACCTTGCCCGTGAGCATCGTGTCCGTGAACACCTCGCGCGGGGGTATGCGCTGCAGGATCGCCGCGACCGTGGTCAGCACGACGCCGGCCTCGGGCGGTGCATCGGCAAGCCGGGTGAGCGCCGCCAGCCGGCGGGCGACGATCTCCGCGTTCGGCGACACCCGGTCGTAGGGCAGGCAATCCCAGGCCGGCAGGGACAGGGTCTCGAGCGTCGGTGCGAAAAATCCGATCGCGTTCGAGAGCGCCTGGAGCCGCGCATCGTCGCGGCAGACATGGAGCACCAGGCGCTCCGCCCCGGCCTCTGCCAGCAGGAATGCGTCGTGGCCTTCGGGCACGCCGGCGATGGTCGTCCGGCCCGGCGCCTCGAGATGGTCGTTGAGCGCGATCACGCCTTTCAGGAGTCCTGGATAAAGTTCTTCATCAATCCGACGATTTCGTTGTCGAACGCCTCGGGGATCGGCTCGTGGCCGACCAGCCAGTTGTAGATATCCGGATCGCTTTGAAGGAGCAACGCCTCGAATTCGTCGAGTTGTTCCGCCGTGAAACCCGGCACGTAGCGATCCGCAAAGGGCCCGGTCAGCAAGTCGAGCTCGCGGATGCCGCGATGCCAGCTTCGAAACTGCAGACGCTTGCGGCGGACATCCAGTTCTTCTTCGCGATCGGCCATGGCTGCTCCGGTGTGGTGGCAGGATATAGCCCCGTCCGGTCGCCAGCAAACCGCCTATGCCGGCTGCCGAGGTTGATTGCGTGCGGCCACGGGTCGGGTAAACTCGGACGACCGCAACGCTTCTTCAAAGGGTCCCCGTGCGACCGGAAATCTTGTTCCCCTTGTTCAAACCGGTGACGAACCTGAAAGGGATCGGCCCGCGCATCGCCAAGCTGATCGAACGGGTCGCGGGACCCAACGTGGTGGACCTGATCTGGCACCTGCCGCGCGAGATCGTCGACCGCAGCTTCTCGCCCGGAATCAAGGACGCCCCGGCGGGACGCATCGTGACCCTGACCGTCACGGTCGAGAAGCACGTACCGTCCGGCCATTCCCGTCGGCCCTACCGGGTCCGCTGCAGCAACGCGAGCGGTAAGCTCACCCTGATTTTCTTCCACGCCAGGGAGGATTACCTGCGGCGCGAGCTGCCCGAGGGCGAGGAACGGGTCATCAGCGGCACCATCGAGCACTACCGCAACGAAGTGCAGATGACCCATCCGGACTACATCCTGTCGCCGGCGGAAGCCGCGAGCATGCCCAAGGTCGAGCCGGTCTACCCGCTGACCGCCGGATTGACCCTCAAGACACTCGGCAAGGCGGTCCGGGCATCGCTCGACATCCTGCCCGACCTGCCCGAATGGCAGGATGGGGCCTATCTGAAACAACAGAAATGGCCCTCCTGGCATGATGCGGTGATCGCGGCGCACGCGCCCGACGCCGCCGCCAAGTTGGAGCCCGACGAGCCGGCCCGGGCGCGCCTCGCCTTCGATGAGTTGCTGGCGAATCAGCTCGCCCTGGCATTGATCCGTGCCCGCATGAAACGCCGGCCCGGCCGAACGATCGAAGGCAGTGGGGAGCTGCGGCGCAGGGTGCAGGACGCCCTGCCCTTCACGCTCACGAATTCCCAAACCCAGGCACTGGATGAAATCTACCAGGACATGGCCGAGGCCGGTGCGATGTTGCGTCTGCTGCAAGGCGACGTCGGCAGCGGCAAAACCGTGGTCGCCCTCTTTGCCATGTTGGATGCGGTCGAGTGCGGCGGCCAGGCGGCCCTGATGGCGCCGACGGAAATCCTCGCGCGCCAGCACCTGGCCACGATCGAACCGCTCGCCGAAGCCGGCGGCATCCGCATCGCTATCCTGACCGGCCGCGACAAGGGCGCGGCACGGAAGAAAATTCTCGCCGCCCTCCAGGACGGGACGATCGATATCGTCGTCGGCACCCATGCCCTCTTCCAAGAGGCCGTCGAGTTCAAGAACTTGATGATGGCGGTGATCGACGAGCAACATCGCTTCGGGGTCCACCAAAGGCTCGACCTCGCGGCCAAGGGCAAGGGCATCGATGTCCTGGTGATGACCGCGACGCCGATTCCGCGGACGTTGTTGTTGACGGCATACGGCGATCTCGAATCCTCGCGCCTGACCGAAAAGCCGGCGGGCCGTAAGCCGGTCGACACGCGGACCGTCCCGGCCGAACGGCTCGACGAGGTCGTCTCGGCCGTCGCCCGGGCGCTCGAGGGTCCGGCTAGGATTTTCTGGGTCTGCCCGTTGGTCGAGGAATCCGAGGTCATCGACCTCGCCGCGGCCGAGGATCGCCACCGCGAGCTCAAGGCGCGGTTCGGCGATGTTGTGGAGTTGGTCCACGGCCGCATGAAGGGACCCCAGAAGGATGCCGCGATGGCGCGCTTCGCCGAAGGTCCGGCCCGCATTCTGGTCGCGACCACGGTGATCGAGGTCGGCGTCGACATACCCGAGGCGACGATCATGGTGGTCGAGCACGCCGAGCGCTTCGGCCTGGCGCAACTTCACCAGTTGCGTGGACGGATCGGCCGCGGCGGCGACAAGTCGACTTGCCTGTTGATCTACACGCCGCCACTGACCGAGGCCGCCAAGGCGCGGCTCGAGATCCTGCGCGAAACCGAGGATGGCTTCCACATCGCCGAAGAGGATTTGCGCCTGCGCGGCGGCGGCGAGCTGTTGGGCACGCGCCAGAGCGGACTGCCGGAATTCAGGCTCGCCGACCTGGCAATGCACGAGGAACTGCTGGCGGCGGCGCGCGACGACGCCAAGCTGATCCTCGATCGCGATCCGGAACTCAAGGGCGCGCGCGGCGCGGCGCTTCGAACCCTGCTCTATCTTTTCGAGCGCGACGCGGCGGTGGTCAATCTTCGCTCTGGGTGACGAGGCGCCGGCGGCCTTTCTTCTCGCGCTCGATGTCGCTTTCTTCCCAGGTCGCGGCGGAGACCAAGGGCACTTCCTGTTCGGCGATCGGCCGGCGATCCGGCGGCGTCACGA
>JASLSL010000175.1 GCA_030743445.1 Alphaproteobacteria bacterium | reverse complement strand
TCAAACCGTCAGCCGCTCCATCACCTCGTCGGCGATCTCGTAGTTGGCCGAGATCGACTGTACGTCGTCGCTGTCCTCGAGCGCTTCGAGCAGCTTCAAGAGGGTCGAGGCCGCACTTTCATCGACCGGCACCGTCGATTGCGGTCGCCAGACGAGCTGCGCTGATTGCGGCTCCCCGACCGCTTGCTCCAGCTTGCCGGCGACGGCGTGAAGGTTGTCCGGCTCGCAGACGATCTCGTGCGTCTCCTCGCTCGAGATCACATCGTCGGCGCCAGCCTCGAGCGCCGCCTCGAAGATCATGTCGGCGTCGGCCGCCTTGCCCGCGTAGCGGATCTCGCCGGTGCGCTCGAACATGAAGCTCACCGCGCCGGCCTCGGCGAGGTTGCCGCCGTGCTTGGAGAAGGCGGAGCGAATTTCCGACGCCGTGCGGTTGCGGTTGTCGGTCAGGCCCTCGACGATCAGGGCCACGCCGCCGGGGCCGTAGCCCTCGTAGCGCACCTCCTCGAAATCGGCGCCCTCTGTGTCGCCCAAGCCCTTCTTGATCGCTCGCTCGATGTTGTCCTTGGGCATGTTGGCGCCGCGTGCCGCCGCCACCGCCGAGCGCAAACGCGGGTTGGCATCCACGTCCGGACCGCCGATTTTGGCCGCGACCGTCAACTCGCGGCCGAGCTTGGAGAACAGCTTGGCGCGCTTTTTGTCCTGCGCGCCCTTGCGGTACATGATGTTCTTGAATTGAGAGTGGCCGGCCATGGAACGCGGAATCGGTCCTTCAGACGGTTTTGCTCAACAAGCTGTGGGTCGAGCTTGGATTTATACCAGATATTGTGGCTGAAACTAGCAGAGCCGTGCGGTTTTTAACAGACCAATATGGCGAGATTTAGGCGGATTGGCGCGCGCCGCGGATCAATTCGACGAGACCGTCGAGATCGGCGGGAAGCGCGTCGCCGCGCCACGCGATATGTTGGTCGGGGCGGGATAGGACGAGTTTTCGGTCGTAGAGTGCCGACGCCTCTTCGCTTTCCAGATCGAGAACCGACAGCGGCACGTATTGCTCCGCCGCGATCTGTTGCAAGGGGCCGGCGTCGATCGCGGGATCCAGGCGCAACAGGGTGTATTCCGGGCCGAGGGCGTCATAGAGGCTGCGCCCATTACCGAGCCAAAGGTGGGGCGTCCGGCAGCCCGGCACGGTCGAGGGCGTGAATTCCGACATGGTGTAACCGGGTGCGGCCTCGCCGTCGTGGGCGATGATCGGGGAATCGTCATAGTAGTAGCCGAAGTTGAGGCCGGCGCAACAGTAATGCTGGACGTTCAGGTCGTAAGCCGAGGCGCCGAGTTCCGCTCTTGCGGCATCCCCCTCGGGACCTTGCGTCTCGATATTTTCGGGAACGATGCGACGTTGACCGGCCATCGCGTGGGCGTGGTCCATGACGAAGTGGGAGACCTGTTGCGTGATCGGGTGGCGCTCCCGCTCGTGAGCGTCGAGTATCGGCGCCGGCGCCCATCCATTGAGATGTGCGGCCATGATCCAGGAAAGATTCATTGCATCCGCGATACCCGCGTTCATGCCGTAGCCGGCATAGGGAACCCAAATATGGGCCGCATCGCCGCAAATGAACGCACGTCTGTCGCGAAACTTGTCGGCCACGAACCGTCGACCAAACCAATCTTCATTCGCCAATATTTCATACTCGAAGTCGTCGTCGACGCCGAGGATCGTGCGAATAGCCCAATCGCGGTCCACTGCATCGAAATCAGCCTCCTCTTCGCGCAGGTAATTGTGGATGATCCATTTCTCCCGACCGTCGATCGCATAGACATTCCCGGACCTTCTCGGATTCAACGTAAACGTCGCCCAGGCCGGTCGTTCCCGTTGCAGGTCGATCAGTTTCGGCGCCCGGATGAAGCTCGATTGAGCCCTCTGCACCACTGGATCGCCTTCGAATTTGGCGCCGATCAGTTTTCGAATTTTCGATCTGCCGCCATCGCAGCCGATCAGAAACTGGCAGGAAATGCGCTTCGTCTCGCCGCTATCCAGGTCGCGCGCCGTGACAACCACTCGATCCGCGTCCTGCTCGAATTCTTCGACCCGGGTTCGGTTCAGTATCCGCAGGCTGGGCATTTCCGCCGCATGATCGAACAAGATCGGCTCGAGGTAGATTTGATTTATGCGGTGCGGCGGCTCCGGCGTCGGCCAATCGGTATCGGGCCCGTCCGTCGCATGGTATCTGTCCCTTCGACAGGGGATCGGAATACGCGTCAGCTCCACACCGGTGAACGCGGTACGATAGGACACGTCGTTCGGATAGTCCGCCGGCAGGCCGGCATTACGCACTTTGCCGGCGACGCCCAGGCGGCGGAAAATTTCCATGGTCCTGGCCGATACATGGTTGCACTTCGGCGAAGGCGCCTCGCCACGCTCGCGCAGTTCGACGACCAACACCTCGATCCCGCGCCATGCCAAATCCATTGCGAGGGTCAGGCCCACGGGACCACCGCCACCGATCAGGACGGGTACATCCAGTTCCTTTGGCATCGTCCATTTAGCCCATGTGCAGATCGCGGAAACGGAGAAACGCCGCGCGAACTGTCGACGAAATAAATCGCCTGCCGGTCACTCGGGCATCCGTTCCTGTAGTTTACCGCCGAGGCGGATCGGCGATATACGCGTCGCCAGACCCGACTTGTCGTCGGTTTCGACGAAGGCGGCGCAGAGCGTTCCCTCGCCGTCGGCCGGAGCCAGCCGGTCGGCCGGGAATTTCCGGAGGAAGCGGTTGATCGAGCCTTCCTTCTTCATCCCGATCACCGAATCGTAGTCGCCGCACATGCCGAGATCGGTTTGATAGGCGGTGCCCTTCGCCAAGATGTGGGCGTCGCCGGTCGGCACGTGAGTGTGGGTGCCGATGACTAGCGAGGCGCGGCCGTCGGCGACGTGCCCGAGCGCCATCTTCTCGCTCGTCGCCTCGCCATGCACGTCGACGATAACGGCGTCGAAGCCGTTGCCCTTGGGCGGACCCGGCGGCAGGGCGGCGTCGAGGGCGGTAAATGGGTCGTCGGTCAGTTCCATGAAGAGACGCGTCATGACGTTGATGACCTTGACCTTGCGGCCCCCGGTGGCGGTGAACTCGCCGACCCCGCGCCCTGGCGTCCCCGGCGGATAATTGACCGGCCGCATCAGGCGCGGCTCGCGCTCCATGTAGGGAATGATGTCGGCCTTGTCCCAGATGTGGTTGCCGCCGGTGATGACGTCGACCCCGGCCTCGAACATCTGCTCGCAGATTTTGTCGGTGATGCCGAAGCCGTGCGCCGCATTCTCGCCGTTGACGAGGATGAAGTCAGGAGCGAGTTCGTCGCGCAGCCTCGGCAGATTGTCGAGCACCGCCTCGCGCCCGCTGCGCCCGACCACGTCGCCGCAAAACAGAATCTTCACCTCAATCTCCTCCGATCCTGATTGCGTCCTGCTCGGTGACGACCCAGTCGAGCGGCTCGTCGGTTTCGTCGCACGGCACATTGTCGACCTCTTGCGCCGCGTAGGCGACACCGGCCGCGAGCACCTTTCCCTCGGCGCGCAGCCCGGCCAAGGTACGGTCGTAGAACCCGCCACCATAGCCGAGCCGGTAGCCCCGCCGGTCGAAGGCGAGGAGCGGCACCAGCACGACCTCGGGCGTGAGTACCGGCGCCTCGGCCCGGGGTTCCCTTATGCCGAACGGGCCCTCGTCCATCGCATCGCCCTTCCGCCAACGCCGGAAGACCAGCGGCTCGCCCTGCGCGGCGACGACCGGCAAGGCCAGTTCATGGCCCGCGGCACCCAAGTGGCGCAGCAGCACCATCACGTCGATCTCCTCGCCGAAGGGATGGAACCCCGAGACCACCGCGCCATCGGGCACCGGCACCGACTCTTGAAAATTATCGGCCAGGCGCTCGGCAGCCGTGCCGTCCGCGGTCGCCGCAGCGGCGGCGCGGCACGCTGTCGCGTCCTTCCGCAATGCTTGCTTCCGTTCTCTGACGTCGGACATTCGTCCCCTGCCCCACTTGACGCACGAGCGGGCGGAAGCCGCGTTGGCCGTCGGCCGCATATATCCTCAAAGGCCTGGTAAACCAGGTGGGCACCGTGTACCGGGACCACGATCCCGGCAGGGACAGTTCCCTATGAGGATCACTGTAGCCCCCGGGATATTTTAGCCGGACGCACCGCGCAGCAACCGCCCGAAGAGAGTACTAGGCTTGCTCGAGGCGCTCGGCAATAGATTCGATGCGTTCGGCGAGCGATTCGATCTGCGCCGCCGCCGTCGCGTCATCGGATTCGCGCAGCGCCGCCACCGCCGCCTTGTCGAGCGGATCGTCGAGCGATTCGCCGCGCGCGGCGGCGACATCGGCATAAGCGTCCGACAGTTCATCGGCGATCAACAGCCCGGCCATGACCAGCAGCCGGGCGTCGCCGATCTGGCCGAGCGAGGCAGCGAGCTCGCCGACGCGCTCGTCGAGATACGTGGCCAGCCGGTTGAGGTGCTCCTCCTGCCCGTCCTCGCAAGCGATCGAGTAGCTGCGGCCGTTGATCGAGATCGAGTGTTGGGCCATGGCGCGCTCCGACCTCAGGCCTTGAGAATATGTTGCAGCTTGGCGATCGTCGCGTCGAGCCGGCTCGAGGCGTCATCGGTGAGTTTTTCGAGATCGGCGCAGCGCGCCTTCGCCTTTGAGAGTTCCTCGAGCAGCTTGTCCCGCCCGCTGGTGCCGCCGTTGAGCTCCTTGGTGATCGCGGCGTCGAGCCGGCCGATCGCTTTCTCGAGACGTTCGTTGGCGTCGTTTAGTCGCATCATCGGCTTGGCCCAGCCCTCGATCGTAGAATGCCGAGGCCCGTCGTCGCCCGGCGACTCGGGAAAATACGCCCGGACCCCGAATGCGTCAACACGAGCCAAATCGAGGCGCTAAACCCATGATATTCATACGCCAATCTAGGCCCATTGACGCGCCTCGCCCGGGGCGGCATGTTGCCGGCGTACCGCGCCGAGCCCGGCGCAATCGGCCTCGCGATTACTGAGGGAATACCCTTGCCGTCCAACATTGCCGCCGACGCCGGAACAGTCGCCGCTGTCTCTCACGACACGATGGCGAATGCCATCCGCGCGCTTTCGATGGACGCGGTCCAGCAGGCCAATTCCGGGCATCCGGGCATGCCGATGGGCATGGCCGACATCGCCACCGTGCTGTTCACCCGGTTCCTGAAATACGATCCCTCGGCCCCCGACTGGCCCGACCGCGACCGCTTCGTGCTCTCGAACGGTCACGGCTCGATGCTGCTCTATTCGCTGCTCTACCTGACGGGCTACGAAGACGTCGACCTCGACCAAATCCGTAACTTCCGCCAGCTCGGCAGCTGGACCGCGGGACACCCGGAATACGGCCATATCAGGGGGATCGAGACGACGACCGGCCCCTTGGGTCAGGGCCTTGCGAACGCGGTCGGGATGGCGCTCGCCGAGCGCATGCTGGCGGCGCGCTACGGCGACGGGGTGGTCGATCACCGGACTTATGTTTTCGCCGGCGACGGCTGCCTGATGGAAGGCATCAGCCACGAGGCGATCTCGCTCGCGGGGCAATTGGGCCTAGCCAAGCTGATCGTGCTGTTCGACGATAACCTGATTTCGATCGACGGTCCGACCGACCTTACGGTGCGCGACGACCAGATGGCGCGGTTCACCGCCTGCGGCTGGGACGTGCAGAAATGCGATGGCCACGATCCGGACGCCGTCGTGGCGGCGATCGAAGCGGCGCAGAAGACGGCGACGCCCTCGTTGATCGCCTGCCGGACGGTGATCGGCTACGGCGCGCCGAACAAGCAGGGCACAGCATCGACCCATGGCGCGCCCTTGGGCGACGAGGAAATCGCGGCGGCGCGCGAGGAACTGGGCTGGTCGCACCCGCCCTTCGAGGTGCCGGGCGACATTCTCGCCGCCTGGCGCGAGGCCGGGGCGAGGAGTGCGGCGGACCGCGCAGCCTGGGAGAAACGGCTCGACGGGCTCGACGACGCCGGCGACTTTCGCCGTGCCGTCGCCGGCGGCCTGCCCGAGGGCTGGCAGGCGGCACTCGACGCCTTCAAGAAGGAACTCGCCGAGGACCCGCCGAAGCTCGCGACCCGCCAGTCCTCGAAGAAATGCCTCGACGTACTGACCCGGGCGATCCCCGAAATGATCGGTGGATCGGCCGACCTGACCGGCTCGAACGGCACGCTCGCCGACGGCATGGAGATCGTCGGACCGGGCGCCTTCGCCGGCAGCTACATCCACTACGGGGTGCGCGAGCACGGCATGGCGGCGGCGATGAACGGCATCGCGCTGCACGGCGGCTTCGTGCCCTATAGCGGCACCTTCCTGATCTTCACCGATTACTGCCGGCCGTCGATCCGCCTTTCGGCGATGATGAAGCAGCGGGTGATCTATGTGATGACCCACGATTCGATCGGCCTCGGCGAGGACGGCCCGACGCACCAGCCGGTCGAGCACCTGGCGGGCTTGCGCGCGATCCCCAACCTCAACGTGTTCCGGCCGTGCGACGCGGTCGAGACGGCGGAGTGTTGGGCGCTGGCGCTCGAGGCCGAGGAAACGCCCTCGATCATGGCGTTGACGCGCCAGGGTCTGGCGCCGATGCGGACCGAGCACAGCGCGGAGAATTTGTCGGCCCGCGGCGCCTATGTGCTGGCCGAGGCCGACGGCGAGCGCCAAGCCACCCTGCTCGCGACCGGCTCGGAGGTCGAGATCGCGGTGGCGGCGCGCGCGACCCTGCAGGCCGATGGGATCGGCGCCGCCGTGGTCTCGATGCCGTGCCAGGAGCTGTTCGACGCCGAGGACGAAGACTATCGCTTTTCCGTGCTCGGCCCCGGCAAATGCCGGGTCGCGGTCGAGGCGGCGGCGCGACTCGGCTGGGACCGATATCTCGGCCTCGCCGGCGGTTTCGTCGGGATGACTGGGTTCGGCGCCTCGGCGCCGGCGCCGCAGCTTTACGAGACATTCGGCATCACCGCCGAAGCGGTCGTCGCGGCCGTCCGCGAGCGGCTTTGACGGGCCGACGCGTTGGGTCTAAGACGGGTAAGGGCCGCGACGCGTCGGTCCGGCAACGAGAGATGAGGGAGAGTTCGGATCATGGCAGTTCGGGTTGCGATTAACGGATTCGGGCGGATCGGCCGGTTGGTGCTGCGGGCGGCGATCGAATCGGGCCGCGACGACATCGAGTTCGTCGGCATCAACGATCTCGGCCCGGTCGAAACCAACGCCCATCTCTTGAAATACGATTCGGTCCACGGCGTGCTGGACGCCGAGGTCACCACCGGCGACGACTGGATGGACGCCGGCCGCGGCAAGATGAAAGTCACCGCCGAGCGCGATCCGACCAAGCTGCCGTGGAAGGAGCTCGGCGTCGACATAGCACTGGAGTGCACCGGCATCTTCACCAAGCGCGAGCAGGCCGAAATGCACCTCCAGGCGGGCGCCAGGCGGGTGTTGATCTCGGCGCCTGCGACCGGCGCCGACCTGACCGTCGTCTACGGGGTCAACCACGATCAGCTCTCGGCCGACCACACCGTGGTTTCGAACGCCTCGTGCACGACCAATTGCCTCGCCCCCGTCGCCTATGTCTTGCATCAGGCGATCGGCATCGAGCGCGGCTTCATGACCACCGTGCATTCGTTTACCGGCGACCAGGCAACGGTCGACACCCTGCATCGCGACCTGCGACGGGCGCGGGCGGCATCGGTCTCGTTGATCCCGACCTCGACCGGGGCGGCACGCGCGGTCGGTCTCGTCCTGCCCGAGCTTGACGGCAAGCTCGACGGCACCGCGATCCGGGTGCCGACGCCGAACGTCTCGCTGATCGACTTCAAGTTCGACGCGTCGCGCAAGACCGACGTCGAGGAGGTCAACGGCGCGATCCGCCAGGCCGCGGCCGGCCCGCTCGAGGGCGTGCTGACGACCAACGAAGAGCCGCTGGTCTCGGTCGACTTCAACCACAATGCCGCCAGTTCCGTGTTCGACATGACCCAGACCCAGGTCATCGAAGGCAGTTTAGTTAGGGTGTTGTCGTGGTACGACAACGAGTGGGGCTTCTCCAACCGGATGTCGGACACCGCGGTGGCGATGGGTAGCCTCGGCTGACGCCGCGCGGAAAATCGATCACCATTTACGAGCTCGGCCACGCCCAGACGGCGCTCGCCGCCGCGGCGTCGCTCGGCGTTCCCGTGGTCCTGGCCAGCGCCGAAGCCGCCGCCGCCGCGGCCGGCCCGGCCTGGTTCCAGTCGCTCGTCGAGCAGGCCATGGAAGGTGCGGGCGACGTGGAAGTCACCGCCGTCCTCGATTGCGGCGATCAGCCGGGCCACGCGCTCGCGGCCTTGCGCCAGGGTCTGAAGACGATCCGCTACGACGGTGAAAACGCCGACGAGATCGCCGACATCGCCGAGCAGTCGGGTGCGGTGATCGTCACCGAACGGCCGCAATCGCTCGACCTCCGCGAGATCGAGGCCAAGCGCCTCGACCTCCAGACCGCCTGCCTGATGTGGTTGGAGAGCGAGCCTGGCTAGCCCGCCTTGCCCCGGCGATCGCGCAGCATGTAGAGAATCCAGGCCGGGATCAGTCCGAAGAACGCGAGCATCGACAACGAGATGAAGGCGTCCTGGAAGCCCATGGTGCTGGCCTGGGCGTAGATCACCTCGCCGAGATAGTGCAGCGCGCCCGGCGTCTGGGCCGCCTCGGGCACCCCGGCCTCGGACAGGATGCGGCCGACCTGGCCCAGCATCTCGCGGCTGGCGCCGCTGGCGATGGTCTGGGTCGCGGTCAAGGCGTCGCCGTGGAACGGAATGCGGAATTCGAGGAACGCGACGACGATGTTCATGCCGAAGGCGGCGCCCAGTTGGCGGACGAAATTGATCGCGCCCGAGCCCTGGTTGACCAGTTCCGTCGGCAACGCCTTCAATGCGGTTGCGTTGACCACCGGTGACGTGAAGGCGATCCCGACGCGGATGAAGAGGGTGTAGAAAACGAAGGTCCAGAACGGCGTGTTGACGTCGGTGCCGGCAAGGAAGATGAAGGCGAGCCCGAACGAACAAAGCCCGAAGGCGATCAGGTAGTGTGCCGGCACCGTATCGGAGATGCGCCCCGCGATCGGGAACAGGAACAGCAGCGAAAGGCCGCCCGGCATCAGCAGCAGTCCGGCGCGGAGCGGCGTGTAGCCCTGGACCTGCTGCACGAAGACCGGCACCAGGAACGTCGAGGTCAGGAACACGCTACCGCTGAACAGCGCGATCAAGGCGGCGGAGGAGAACCGCGCGTAGCGGAACAGCGCCAAGTTCAGCAGCGGCTCGGGCGTATGGGACTCCCAAAACAGAAAGGCGAGCGCCGCGACCACGCCGCCGAGGAACAGCATGACGATGTAGTCCGAGGCCCAGCCTTCGCGCTGGCCCGAGGACAGCGCCAGCATCAGGCACAACAGCGCCATTACCATCAGTCCGAGGCCGACGAAGTCGAACTTGGGCAGGCTCTTGGGCCGCGAGCGGGACGGCATGAAGACCGCGCCCATGACGACGGCGACGATCGCCGAGGGCACGGTCAGAAGGAACACGTAGCGCCAGTTGAACAGCTCGATCGCGATGCCGCCGAGCGTCGGCCCCATCGCCGGCGCGAAGACGATGCCCATGCTGAACAGGCCCATCGCGGTGCCACGGCGGGCCGGCGGAAAGACCTTGAAGGTCACCGCCATCGCCAAGGGCTGGATGACGCCGGCGGTAGTGCCCTGCAACAGGCGGCCGAAGGTCAGGGTTTCGGTATCGTTTGCCAGGCCCGAGAGCGCCGAACCGAAGATGAATATCGCCAGCATGCTGGCATAGGTCGTGCGCTCGCCGAAGATCGAGATCAGCCACGAGCTCAACACCATGCCGGCGGTCATCGCCGCGAAGTAGCCCGACGACAGCAACTGCGCCTGGTCGCGGCCGATGCCGAAGGCGCCCATGATGTCGGGAAACGCGACGTTGACCGTGGTCATCGACAGCACCACGGTCATCGCGCCGACCATGCAGGTCGCCGCCGCCAACCACCGGTAGGCCGGGCCGTACCGTTCGAACATGCCCTCGATGGTTTCGGATGCCAAGGGTCGTATCCGCCGCGCTGAGTCTCAGAAATGCCAGAGGTTAGCGCCGGCCATGACGGAGCGCGAGCGGCACGGCCGGCTCAAAGATCGAGGTCGTGGCGCGCCCGATCCCAGTCGGCGGCCACCTCGGCGGCCCGCTCGACGTCCTCCTCGAGCATTAGGCCGTCGGCGACGAGCTTCCGCGCCGCCTCGGTGATGGCCGCAACATAGCCCTCGGCATCGCCATAGCGTTCAACGATCGACGATCGCGTGTCGCCGGTCGCGCGCCGCACATCCTCGGTCTCGGGGAACGGCATGGTGCTGCCGGTGAACTCGTGCATCGCACCCCCGCCGTGGCCGCGGACGCGCAGGTTCCAGCCGGTGTAGGTCGCGAGCGGTGCGGCGACCATCGGCGCGCGGACGCCGGCGACGTCGTTGCCGTCCTGGTCCACGGCCGGGACGAGGATCGCGTAACCGGCCGGATCCGCGATCTCCGGCGGCTCTTTCGCCAAAATTCCGGCCTCGGCGTCGGAACCGAAATCGTAGAGCGGCAGGCTGTTGGCGGATTGCGGCACCGCGACGCCTGGAATCGCGGGAAACTGCGCCGCCCACTCGTCACGGGTGACCAATGTGCGGTCGGCGCGGATCGGGGTTCGGCTCGGCGGCGGCGGCGTGCCGTCGGTCGCCCAGCGGTCGAGGGCGTCGATCATCGCCCGGAACAGCATCGAGGTGCGCACCACGTTGGTCAGGTTCTGGCACACGCCGCGATCCGGCGTCTTCAGGTTCGGATCGGCGAAGTGCTGCGAGCTCGACCAGAGGTATACGCGGACGCCGTCGGGTTGCGGCAGATCGTCGCCCTTGGTGTCGGTGTGGACCAGCGAGCCATGGCGCTGCCAGTACTCGGTCGCGGTCTGGGTATGGATCACCAGGGGGTCGGTCTCGGGCCGCTTGCAGATCGCGTCGGTTTTGCCGGTCAGGTGGTCGGTCGTCTCGGCATAGGAGAACGGGAAGCGGTCGGCGATATTCTGGTGGTCCTCGTATTGCTGGCCCGCCGGGTTCACCGCGTTGGCGAAGCGGTGGTTCATCCACATCAGCCCGCCGCCGGCGACGTGCGCGAGCACCCCGTCGAACACCTTGCGGCCCTCGGCGTCGGCGTTGAAGCCGCGGTAGATCATGTCGCGGATGCAACGCCCGGTCTGCGAGCGGCCCCAAGCGTAGGCCTTCTCGAACCCGCCGCCGAGCGGGTTGGCGTTTCCGGCCGAGTCTTCCGTGCCGTATTTGAGGTAGCTCACCAGATCGCGCACCGCGAGGTGGCCCAATCCCAGCACCAACGGGTCGCGGCCGGTATAGACGAGCTCGTAGATCCAGCCGGGCTGGAAGCCGGCCGGCAGATAGATGTGCGTGTCAGAAGGCACGATCGACTGCTCGACCCCCTGGGCGTCGAGCCCCATGCCGCCCTCGAGGCGCGCGAAGCTCCAGTCCGAAGCCGGAATCTCGATGCGCTCGTCTTCGGGATACCGCCGCCGGGTCAGCCGCGCATCGGAGGTATCGCGCGAGACCGTCGGATGGCTGCGGGTCGAGGCGCGTCCGCTCAGCGGCAGACACGTCGTGCTGGCGTCCTCGGAGATGAACTCGGTGCGCACCAGGCCGGTGATCGGCGCGTCGCCCTCGCTCGCCACCGGCAGGTCGAGCACCATGCGCCCGTCGCCCGGCAGCAGGTCGCCCTGCCAGGCGCCCCAGACGATGGCATAGCCGCGGCGCATCAGAAAACCGTTGCCGGCCTCGTGGCGCAGAATGGGGTCGTTCGAGGCCGGCGCGTCGTTGAAGAACTGCACCGCGCGTTTGTTGCCGCGGTTGCCGTAATCGAAAAACATGCGGTGGTTGCCGCGCGCCATGTCGACCGGCTTGAGGATCGCGATGTCGGTCGTGAACTCGACCCGGCCGTCCGCGCCTACCGGCGCTTTGTCGAGATCGACGATGCCGGCTTGGGCCGCCGCCGCCGGATCGACCGCGAAACGGGCGCGCCCGACCAGCCGCTCATAGGCGCCGACCTCGCCGAATTCGTGTCCGCCCGCAAACGGCGTGCGCTCTGCGATGTCGAGCTCGATCCCGTTGGCCAACGCCAGTTCCCCTACCGCTTCCGAGCTCATCGCATTTCTCCCTTCAAACCGACATTAGACCGCGGATCGCCATGATCACCGCCATCACCAAGGTGACGCCGACGAACAGCGTCAACCTGTACCCCAGGTGGATCAGTTTGGCCGCCCGCACCATGTGGTGTTCGACCTCGGGCGACGCCTGGCCGGCGCCGGCGCCGGCGTGCAACGCCATCGCGGTTCGCTCGAATCGTCCGGCAACCCAGAACATCACGGCGATGGCGGCGAGCGTGCCGAGACCGATGCTGGATATCCATACCGAAGAGAGGAACGTTTCGTACGCCGGTGCGGTTTCTTCCAGGCGGTCCATCATGGCGATGGACAGCACCATGCTGCCGACATTGGCGGCGACGCCGGCCAAAATGAATTTCCGGGCCATGCGGAAGACCATCGCATTGCGATCGCCGAACTCTCCGGGCGTCACGCCTTTCACCTGCTCGACCGCAGGGAGTCCGCGCCGTCTGAATATGTTCAACGCCATGGGTGATCCGTCCTCCTCGGCGCGCGATCATAGACCACCCGATAGCGGTCTGACAGCGGCGGTTTCTTCATCGCCTCGACGTTGCAAATCCGACCTCGCTCGGGTATCCCTCAAGGACCCTGGGAAGATCGAGATAAAAGAGTCAGGGAAGTAAGTTGGGGGCGGCCATGAAGATCACACAGCGCGTCAAGAAAATCCTCGCCAACTACGAAAGCGACAGCCCGGGAACCAAGACGAACCTGGCGCGAATTCTGATGCACGGAAAGCTCGGCGGCACCGGGCGGCTGGTCATCCTGCCGGTCGACCAGGGCTTCGAGCACGGGCCCGCGCGGAGCTTCGCCAAGAACCCGCCGGCTTACGATCCACACTACCATTACCAGCTCGCGATCGACGCCGGATTGTCGGCCTACGCCGCACCTTTGGGGATGTTGGAAGCGGGCGCCGACACGTTCGCGGGTGCCATTCCGACGATCATGAAGCTCAACAGCTCTGAGAGCCACGCGACGGTCAAGGACCAGGGCATCTACGGCAGCGTCGGCGACGCGCTGAAGCTCGGCTGCTCGGCGATCGGGTTCACACTTTACCCGGGCTCGGACGACGAGTTCGAGATGATCGAGGAATTCCAGGAACTCGCCGAGGAGGCCAAGTCGGTCGGCCTCGCCTGCGTGCTGTGGTCCTATCCGCGCGGCGGCGCCCTATCGAAGGACGGCGAGACCGCGGTCGACGTGATCGCCTACGCGGCTCAGATCGCCTCGCAGCTCGGCGCCCACATCATCAAGGTCAAGCCGCCAAGCGACCATATCGAGCAAGCCGAGGCGAAGAAGATCTACGAAGAGCAGAAGATCGACGTCTCGACCCTGTCGGCGCGCATCGCCCATGTCGTGCAGTCGGCGTTCAACGGCCGGCGGATGGTGGTATTCTCGGGCGGGGCGGCCAAGGGCACCGAGGGACTGCTCGACGAGATCCGCCAGATCCGCGACGGCGGCGGCACCGGCTCGATCATCGGCCGCAACTCGTTCCAGCGCCCGAAGGAGGAAGCGATGGAACTGCTCGGCACCGTCATCAAAATCTACCAGGGCAAGGCTTGAACACCTCGCCCCGCTGCCAGCTCTACCTGATCACGCCGCCAAGGCTCGACGACCCGTCGGCCTTCGCGAGCGATCTGGCCACGGCCTGTGACGCGGGCGGTGTCGCCTCGGTCCAGCTTCGCCTCAAGGACGTCGACGACGACGCGATCCGGCGGGCGGCGGACGTGCTGTGCCCCTTGGTCCAGGAGCGCGACATCGCTTTCCTGATGAACGATCGACCGGACCTGGCGGTCGAGACCGGGTGCGACGGCGTCCATATCGGCCAGGAGGATGCGGCATACGACGAGGCCCGGGCCCTCGTCGGCAACGACGCGATCGTCGGCGTGACCTGCCACGCCTCGCGCCACCTCGCGATCGAGGCCGCCGAAAAAGGCGCCGACTACGTCGCCTTCGGTGCGTTTTTCGACACCGCCACCAAACAGGCGAAATCCAGCGCCGATCCCGAGACCCTCCAGTGGTGGAACGAGATCGCGATGACGCCCGCGGTCGCCATCGGTGGCATCACGCCCAAGAACTGCGCCCCCCTGGTCGCCGCCGGGGTCGCCTTCCTTGCCGTCGTCTCCGCGGTCTGGGAACACACAGAAGGCCCCGCCGCCGCCGTCCAGGCGTTCAACAAGGCGATCGAGGCGAATAGTTAAGCCGAAGGACTACTCCGCCGCCGCCTGCATCCGGTATTGCTTGAGGCTTCCCGCCTTCATGATCGAGCCGTTGAGCGGATGGCCGACGACGTCCTCGGCGAGCCGCGCCACCTCGATCAGCGCGTCGAGGTCGATCCCGGTCTCGATGCCGAGTTCCTCGCAGAGGAACACCAGGTCCTCGGTGCAGACGTTGCCCGCCGCCCCCTCGAGCGCCGCGAAAGGACAGCCGCCGAGCCCGGCGACCGAGCTGTCGAACAGGTCGACGCCCATCTGCATGCCGGCATAGATGTTGGCCACACCCATCCCGCGGGTGTCGTGGAGGTGCAGACAGATGCGCTTTTCGGGCCAGGCCTCGCGCACCAGGCCGACCACGCGCTTGATGCCCTCGGGCACCGCCCAGCCCATGGTGTCGGCGATGCTGAGGATCGAAATCTCGCAGCCCTCTTCGTCAGCCACGTCAAGAATTTCCCGCAGCCGCTCGACCACGCGCTCGGGCGGGATCGGTCCCTCGAAGTTGCAACCGAAGCCGGTCATGATCGAGGCCCGTTTCACCGGAATGCCGTGCTGCTTGTAGAGCTTGATCTGGTTGCGCTGGACCTCTCGGTTCTGCTCGAAGCCGCGGTTGGTATTGTGCTTCATGAAGGTCTCGGACGTGGTCGTCGAGATCGAGCCCATATGGGTCAGCTTGTCGTATTTCAGGGCGCGCTCGATACCCTTCTCGTTGAGCCAGAGCGCGTGATAGACGATGCCTTCCTTGACCTTGAAGCCCTCGACCACCGCGTCCGCGTCGGCCCAGCCCGGCACCCGTTTCGGATTGACGAAGGACGCGACCGGGATTTTTGTCAATCCGGTCTCCGACAGGGCGTCGAG
>JASLSL010000174.1 GCA_030743445.1 Alphaproteobacteria bacterium | reverse complement strand
GCTAGGCGACATGGAAATGGAGGAAGCTGGTGCGCGGGCGATGGCCCTGGCGACCGAGCAGTATTCGGATGCCGCTGCCGGTGACGTGAGCGGAATGCCGAACGGATAACGTGCAGTCCTAGTCGGTTTGTGTTCTGGCGGAAGGAAGTTCAACGCTTGGTAGCCCTTTTGACAGCGGCGATGAATCTATTTGGATCGGCGATCTAGGAGAAGGCATCGCCGAACCGGTCGACGCCATCGAGGAGCGGGCACATTTATCCGGCGAGGAGGAAAGCGCCGCCACTGGCCTGAAGCGAGTGCGGCACCTGCTGGTCGAGGCCGCCGAGCAGCGGGTTCGCCATCTAGTCCGCGGCGTCGACGACGGCACCAAGGACGATTTGTGCAGCCTGACCCAACGCGGCGAATTGACCATCGAAGCTGCCGCTGGCGTAGCCATGATGTCTCCAATGTCCGCTTAGGGTCAAAAGCAGACGTAACGTGACGCTGATATCGGAGTCCGCTTTGCACCTCTAAGCGGAAGTAAGAACAGTCAATTTCCGCTTACCCACCAAGAGCGGACATTCCCGAAGCGGATCCTAATGTCCGCTGTTAGCCAAAAGCGGACAACTTGGATTACGCGACGCGGATGCCCTCGCGCCACACCGTCCGAACGATCGGCGTGTCGCCGGCCTGCCGCACGCGCACGAGGTCGGCGCGCTTGTCGGCGGCGATCTCGCCGCGATCGCCAAGGCCGAGCAAGTCGGCGACGTTGCACGACGCCTTGGCGACCGCCGTCGGCAACGGCATCTCGAGCGCCTCTTGCAGCACGAAGGCGGAGTGCAACAGGCTGGTCGGCATGTAATCCGAGGATACGCCGTCGAGCAGGCCGTCGGCGGCGAGCTCGAGCGCCGAGACATTGCCCGAGTGCGACCCGCCGAGCACGACGTTGGGCGCGCCCATGACGATGCCGAGACCCTCCTTGCGCGCCTCGATCGCGGCCGGTCGCTCGCACGGGAACTCGCAGATGGTGACGCCCGCCGCCACCGATTCCAGGACATGCCCCTCGGTCGTGTCGTCGTGGGACGCCAGCGGCAGGCCGCGGGTCCGGCACAGCTCGGCGATCGCGCTCCGGTTCTTGTCGGAATACGCCTTCTGGTACTCCAGACGCTTATCGACGAAGGCGCGGAAGTCCTCGTCGCTCCAGTTTTGGTCGCGGTTGTGGCGGTGCAGCTTCGCGAGGTCGCGCCATTGGCGCTGGCCCGGTGTGTGGTCCATCACCGACAGCAGCACGACCAACGGATCGTCGATGTGCTCGGCCAGGGTGTCCAACACGGTCGGGTCCGAGACCTCGCAGCGCAGGTGCAGGAAGTGCTCGGCGCGCAGCAGCCCTTCGTTGTAGCCCTCTCCGATCGCCTCGATCGAGGATTTCAGGATATGCGGGCGGATGCCGCGGTCGCGATAGTCGCCGACGGCGACGGCGTTGAGCACAGTGGTGATTCCGGCGCCGGCGATCTGCGTGTCGTGCGCGTTGAGCGAGGCCATCGGCGCCGGCCACATGATGCCCGGCCGTGGCACGAAGTGCTTCTCGACGTTGTCGGTGTGCATCTCGACGAGGCCTGGCAACAGGTAATCGCCCTCGAAGTCGAGCGCCGCGGGGAGGCTGCTGCCGCTGTCGTCAATCGCCTCGATCGCACCGCCCACGACGTGCACCGATCCGTCGACGATCTCGCCGCGGGTCACGATCCTGGCGTTGGTGATGATCAAATCGTTGCTCATGCCGCCGCTGCAAAGTCGCGCAAGTCGAACACCCTGTCCGCCACCGCTTCCCTCACTTCGTCGTCGTGGAAGATGCCGACGACCCCGGCGCCGCGTTCCTTGGCCCCGAGGATCAGCTCGACGACGCCCTGCCGATTATCGGCGTCGAGCGCCGCGGTTGGCTCGTCGAGAAGCATGATCGGATAGTCTACCACGAAGCCGCGGGCGATGTTGACGCGCTGTTGTTCGCCGCCGGAGAACGTCGCGGGCGCCAGCGACCAGAGCCCTTCGGGAACGTTGAGGCGACCGAGCAGGTCCGCCGCGCGTCGCCCTGCCGCTTCGGCGTCCGTCCCGAGCGCGCGCAACGGCTCGGCCACCGCCTCGAGCGCCGGGATGCGCGGGATGACGCGCAGGAACTGGCTGACGTAGCCGATCGTCTCGCGCCTAACGGCGAGCACGGTCGAGGGCTCGGCCTTGACCATATCGATCCGGGCGTCGCGGTGGCGCACCAGGACCTCGCCCGCCTGCGGCAGGTAGTTGGCGTAAAGCGAGCGCAGCAGCGAGGACTTGCCGCAACCGGACGGACCATAAAGCGCGACGCACTCGCCGGCGTGGACCACGAGGTCGAGCTTCTCGAATACGGGGATGCGGGCGCCCTTCTGGGTGTGCAGCGTGAAGGTCTTGGCAAGACCCCTGACCTCGATCAACGGTTCCATCGCCCCCCCTCACACTTGCAAGACGGACGACACCAGGAGCTGGGTGTAGGGGTTCTGCGGGTCGTCCAGCACCTGGTCGGTGAGCCCGGTCTCGACCACCTCGCCGCGGCGCATCACCATCAGCCGGTCGGCCAACAGCCGCGTCACCGCGAGGTCGTGGGTGACGACGATCGCGGCAATGCCGAGCTCGCGCACCAGCCCGCGCAACAGATCGAGGAGCCGCGCCTGCACCGAGACGTCGAGTCCGCCCGTCGGTTCGTCCATGAACACGAGCCGCGGCTTCGTCACCAGGTTACGGGCGATCTGCAGGCGTTGCTGCATGCCGCCCGTGTAGGTCTTCGGCGGATCGTCGACGCGGTCGAGCTCGAGCTCGACCCGATCCATCCACGTGGTCGCTTCGCCCCTGACCCGGCCGTAGTGCCGGGCTCCGGTCATGATCAGCCGCTCGGCAACGTTGCCGCCGGCGGTAACGTCCATGCGCAACCCGTCGCGCGGATTCTGATGCACCACACCCCAGTCGGTGCGCATCAGCATGCGGCGCTCGGGCTCGCGCAGGCCGAAGACGTCGGCAAGGCCGTGCGTCCTCGTGTCGTATTCGACGCGGCCGGCGGTCGGCTCGAGATGGGCCGAGCAACAGTTCAGGAGCGTCGTCTTGCCCGAACCCGATTCGCCGACGACGCCGAGGACCTCGCGCGCGAAGAGCTCGAAGGAGATGTCGCGGCAGGCAACGATCTCGCCATAGCGGTGCGTCAGTCCGGTGACACGGAGCAGCGGCGACGGCGCGGCCTCGGTCATGACCCGTCCGCCTCCTGATCGGCGGGCCTGGCGAAGGACGGCGCATCCTCGCCCTCCATCGGCCCGACATGTCCCGCCGCGCGGCGCTCGCCGCAATAGTGCGAGTCGGAGCAGACGAACATCTTGCCACCTTCGTCGTCGGTGATGACCTCGTCGAGGAAGCTGTCCTCCGCACCACACAACGCACAGCACTCGTCCCACGTCTGCACCTCGAAGGGGTGGTCGTCGAAGTCCAGGCTCTTGACCTCGGTGTAGGGCGGGATCGCGTAGATGCGCTTCTCGCGCCCGGCGCCGAACAGCTGCAGGGCGGGAAAACGGTGCATCTTCGGATTGTCGAACTTGGGGATCGGCGTCGGCGACATCAGATGCCGGCGGTTGACCATCACCGGATAGTCGTAGGTCGTGGTGATCTCGCCGAACTTGGCGATATCCTCGTAGAGCTGGACATGCATCAAGCCGTATTCGGAGAATCCGTGGATCTTGCGGCACTCGAGCTCGCGCGGCTCGAGGTAACGCATCGGCTCGGGCTTCGGCACCTGCAGGACGAGGATTTGATCCTCGCGCATGGGATGCTCGGGGATGCGGTGGCGGGTCTGGATGACCGTCGCCTCGGCGGTGCGATCGGTCGTCTCGATGCCGGCGACACGGGCGAAGAAGCGGCGAATGCTGACTGCGTTGGTGGTGTCGTCGGCCCCCTGGTCGATCACTTTCAGCGTGTCGTCCGGGCCGATGATGCTTGCCGTGACCTGGATGCCGCCGGTGCCCCAGCCGTAGGGCAGCGGCATCTCGCGACTGCCGAACGGCACCTGGTAGCCGGGCACGGCGACCGCCTTGAGGATGCAGCGTCGGATCATGCGCTTGGTCTGCTCGTCGAGGTAGGCGAAGTTGTAGGCCTCGCCAACGCTGCGGCCCGCCGTCGCCGTGCTGCGTCCCGCCTCGGTCATTCCGCCGCCTCGCCGCGCTTTCGCGCCTCGAACTGCTCGCGCAGGCGGCGCACCATCTGCAGCTCCGACTGAAAGTCGACGTAGTGCGGCAGCTTGAGGTGTTGGACGAATCCCGAGGCCTCGACGTTGTCGGCGTGGTATAGCACGAACTCCTCGTCCTGCGCCGGGAAGGCCGGCGTCTCGCCGAGCTCGGCCGACCTGAGCGCGCGATCGACCAGCGCCATCGCCATCGCCTTGCGCTCGCAATGCCCGAAGGTCAGGCCGTAGCCGCGGGTGAACTGCGGCGGCGTGTCCTCGTTGCCCTTGAACTGGTTGATCATCTGGCATTCGGTGACCGTGATCTCGCCGATCTCGATCGGGAAGCCCAGCTCCTCCGGCGTCAGCTCGACCGCGACCTCGCCCATCCTGATCTCGCCGCCGAAAGGATGGTTGCGGCCGTAGCCGCGCTGCGTCGAATAGCCGAGCGCGAGCAGGAACCCCTCGTCGCCGCGCGCCAGGTTCTGTAGGCGCTGGTCGCGTTCGGCCGGAAAGGTCAGCGGCTGGCGAGTCAGATCGGCGACCTCGCGTTCCTCGTCGTCGGGCTCGTCGATTTCAATCAGCCCTTCGCTGTCGAGGATGTCGGCGACGCGTGGCATGTCGTCGTCGACCGGCTTTGGCGCCCGCTCGGCCTCGGGCGCGGTCTCGGCCTCTTGCATCAGATCGAAGTCGAGCAGGCGGTGGGTGTAGTCGAAGCTCGGGCCCAGCACCTGGCCGCCGGGCAGGTCCTTGAAGGCTGCCGAGATGCGGCGCTGTACCGCCATCCGCGCGGTGTCGATCGGCTCCGTCGCGCCGAAGCGCGCCAGCGTCGTGCGGTAGGCGCGCAACAGGAAGATCGCCTCGACCAGGTCGCCGCGAGCCTGCTTGATGGCCAGCGCGGCGAGATCGGGATCGTAGATCGAGCCCTCGGTCATTACCCGGTCGACGGCGAGCGTGAGCTGTTCCTTGATTTGTCTGATGCCGAGCTCCGAAACCTCGGGGTCGCCGCGCCGGCGCTCGGCCAGCAGCTCGTGCGAGTTGAGGATCGCCTTCTCACCGCCCTTGACCGCAACGTACATCGCTCAGCCCTCCAGCTCGATCGAGCGCGGCAGGCCGAGGACGGCCTCGTCGCAAGTCAGGATCATGTCGACGCCGAGCGGATAGAGCGTGCGGTTCGCGGCCCACTGGTCGAGGAACCCCGCCGGCAGACCGTCGACGGTCGCAATGGCGTCGCGCTCGATGCCGGGTCCGGTCAATCGCAGCCGCGGTCCCTCGGCCAGGGACTTCATCTGCAGGATCACGGTCGTCGACTGGTCGGGATAGAGGTCGTTGCCGGGGTCGAAGGCGTCGAGCGGCGGCATCAGGGCGGCGTCGGCGACAATCGCGAACCGGGCGGTGTCGGGCTCGCCCGTGACCGGACAGCCGCAATGGAACTTGAGGTAATCCGTCACCGAATCCGTCGTCGCCGCGTCGTCGAGCCACAGCGGCGTGTCGAAGTCCATCAGGGTGAGCGCCAATGCGGCCGTTGCCGGGTCGAGCGGCGCGGGCGCGGTGGGTAGGGTGGACAGCGTCACCACGCGCCCCGGCCGCGACATCGCCTCGAGCACGCCGCGGAAGGCGCTCTGGCTCCCGAGCACCGGGTCGGCGAAGCCGGGCGCCAGATCGTGGCCACCGACGGTGCCGCTCATCGCACGTCCTCCCCGCGCACCATGGTGAAGAACTCGACCTTGGTCGCATTCGCCTTCCTCGAGCGGTCCTGCCTGCGCGCCGCCTGCGACGCCTCGAGCGGCGCGATGATCTCGCGCTCGATCTTGTCGTGCCGCTCCGGCGTCTGCATCAGCGCATCGAAGGCCGCGGCGAGTTCCACGTGGACGCCATCGCGACCCTGGACGTAGCCGAACCCGACGGAGCCACCCTCGACCCGCAAGGCGCAGCGCGTCACCGTCATCTCCCCGAGGTTGAAGCGCGTGCCCGTGCCGCCGGCGCGGCCGCGCACCATGACGAGACCGACCTCGGGCCGCCTCAGCCAGGTGTAGGTGGGCCTGTCGTCGAGCCCCGCCCACGCCGCCTCGAGTTCGGCCAGCCGCGCCTTGGCGAGCACGCCCATCCAGCGCCGGCGCGCCGCTTGATCCGAGGTCATCGAGTCCAATCCGCGTGTTCCGTCCGACATTCCGCCACCCTCCAGCACACGACAAAATCAAGCCTAGACGAATGCCAATATTCATCTAGACGTCTATATATTTATATGCTACCGTCCCGGCCGCGAAATTAAAACCCGCTTTCGAGCAAAAGGATCGCGACATGGCCTTGGACCGCGGCGCCGGCGTCGCCCTGTGGTGGCAGATCGCCGAAACGCTGGAGCAAGAGATCGGCCGGCGCGCCTATGGCGCAACCGGCCGCCTGCCGACCGAGATCGAGTTCGCCGCGCGTTTCGGCGTCAACCGCCATACGGTGCGTCGCGCCATCGCCTGGTTACAGGAGCAGGGGCTGGTGCGGATCGAGCAAGGCCGCGGCACCTTCGTCCAGGACAGCGTCATCGGCTACCGGGTCGGCAAGCGCACGCGCTTCAGGGAGAACATCCAACGCATGCAGATGACGCCCTCGGGCGAGCTGATTGGCGCGCTCAAGGAACCGGCCGACGCGACGGTCGCCAAGGCCCTGGGCCTGCGCAGCGGCAGCCCGGTGGTGCGTGTCGAGACCCGCATGCGCGCCGACGGTCAAGTCGTTAGCCTGGGCGTCCACTATTTCTCGCACCGCCGGTTCCCCGATCTGATCGAGGTTTTCGGCCAAGAGGGCTCGGTCACCAAGACCTTCCGTCGATACGGCATCGAGGACTACACCCGCAAAACAACGCGCATCACGGCCCGTCTGCCCCATGCCGACGAGATACGCCACCTCGAGATCCCGAAGAGCCGGCCGGTACTGGTTTCCGAGGCGATCAACGTCGACGCCGACGACCGTCCGCTGGAGTACGGCATCGCACGCTTCGCTGCCGACCGGGTGCAGCTCGTGATCGAGTCCTGAAGCCTTTGGTCTGGCGGCTCCTTGGGCGTCGGTCCGAAGTCCATCCGCTAAGCGGCCCGCATGTCCGCTTTGGGTCAGGACCGGACATAGACGCCCACCCGAATATAGTCTGCTGCCAGTCAGGAGCGGACAAGACGAAAGAGGCGATCACATCTGACAAACGACCGCCTCCTTTGACAACATCGCAGCGAGGGGCACTGGAGGTGCCAACTACGACGCAGTCGACTTGACTGTAACAAGGCCGCGCAAAAGAGAAAAGGAGAAGGGCCGCGCCAAGGAGGCCAGCACGGTCACCTTCTCCAGACGGCGCATCGATGGGGAGGGGTTCCGTCATCGACGATTGCCGCCAGCATAATTATGCCTAATCAGCGCGATCACCGCATTGACCTGCATCAGCGCCCAGCGAGTCGCGCTGTCCGATGTCCGATGTCCGCTTTGGGTCAAAAGCAGACATTAATGGCAAGGACTGAATATGTCCGCTCCTGACCCAAAGCGGACATTGAAAATTCTGGATTGCATGTCCGCGTATAGCCATAAACGAACATGCGATGTAGCGACAAAACTGGTTCGTTCACCAATCCACCGCTGTAGTATTCTTCTCGTCGTGGAATTGAAGCTGACGTACAACGGGTCATTTTATTCCTTGGCAAATTCCGCTAATCGCCGCCCAGCTCTCATCGGACATGGCCGGCCCTCCGCCCTGGTCCGTTAGCAGGGCGTGGGCCCGCTCCTCACTTGGCGGATGGGTGGAGAGAAACGCAAGAGCGTTTCCTCGGGCTCCACCCTTCTGCTGCAAACGCTCAAAGAAGTGGACAAGGCCATCGCGGCGAACGCCAACGCTTTTGAGTAGTGTCGCAGCGAAACGATCTGACTCCGCTTCCATCTCGCGTGTGTATGAGAGGCTGACCAG
>JASLSL010000173.1 GCA_030743445.1 Alphaproteobacteria bacterium | reverse complement strand
GGCGAGACCTTCGAGATCGAGTGCGGGCTGATCATCGCGGCGATCGGCTATCGCGGCGAGCCCTTCCCCGGCGTGCCCTATGACGAGGCGAACGGAATCGCGGCGCACACCGACGGCAGGGTCGGCGACGGCATCTATGCGGTCGGCTGGATCAAGCGCGGGCCGACCGGCGTCATCGGCACCAACAAACACGACGGCGACGCGGCGGCGGTGCAGATTCTGGAAGACTGCGGCGATAGCGTGAAGGCGGGCCGCGAGGCGCTCGAGGCGCACTTGTCCGAGGCTGGCGTTCGCTCGGTCAGCTACGCGGATTGGCAGAAGATCGACGAGGCCGAAAAGGCCGCGGCACCGGACGGCGCGCCGCGGCGCAAATTCGTTACCGCCGAGGAGATGCTCGCCGTCCTCGACGGTAGTTGAATCGGGTCCAAAACAACTTTCTCATATAGGACATTGCGTTATCGGAGGCGGCGGACTATGTGATTGTTTATCCACCCCGAATTCCACCACGCGCGGGACTGTGAACGAGGGTGAGGATCGGTTTGTGTTAAATATGGGCGGACGAAGCGAATCGTCCGGAAACGACCGAGAGACTTCAGACAAATGACAGCTGCTGCTACAGCGAAGGCGCGCAAGAAGGAAGGCCGCCACGAAATCGACGACGTGGTGATCCGCTTCGCCGGCGATTCCGGCGACGGCATCCAGCTCACCGGCGGACAGTTCTCGGAAGCGACGGCGATGGCCGGCAACGACCTCGCGACCTTCCCGGACTTCCCGGCCGAGATTCGCGCGCCCGCGGGCACGACCTACGGCGTCTCCGCCTTCCAGATCAATTTCGGCGCCCACATCATCGAGACCTCGGGCGACGTGCCGGACGTGTTGGTGGCGCTCAATCCGGCCGCCCTTGCGGTCAATATCGACGAGCTCAAGGACGGCGGGCTGCTGATCCTCGACACCGGCTCGTTCACCGATCGCAACATCGAGAAGGCGGGTTATGTCTCGAACCCGCTCAAGGACGACACGCTCAAGAAATTCCGCACCGTCAAGGTCGACATCTCCAAGCTGACGCTGGAAGCGGTCAAGCCGTTCGGCTTGTCGCAGAAGGACGGTCTCAGGTGCAAGAACCTGTGGACCCTGGGTCTGGTCGATTGGCTGTTCGGGCGCGAACGCCAGCCGACCATCGACTGGGTTGCCGAACGCTTCACAGCGCGGCCCGAGATCGCCGAAGCCAACATCGCGGCCCTCAACGCCGGGCACGCTTTCGGCGAGACCGCGGAGCTGCCGGGCGAGATCGGCACCTACATCGTGCCGCCGGCGGAGCTCGAGCCCGGGCTCTACCGCAACGCCACGGGTGCCGAGACCCTGGCCTGGGGCCTCGTGGTCGGCTCGCACCTCGCCGATCTCGATATGGCGTTCTGTTCTTATCCGATTACGCCGGCCTCGGGCGTTCTGCACGTGCTCGCGCGCTTGAAGCAGTACGACGTCATGACCTTCCAAGCGGAGGACGAGATCGCCGCGATCGGGGCGGCGATCGGCGCGTCCTACGCCGGCGCGCTCGGCGTGACCTCGAGCTCGGGCCCCGGCGTCGCCTTGAAGTCGGAAGCCCTCGGCCTCGCCATCGCGGTCGAACTGCCGCTAATCTTGATCAACTCGCAGCGCGCCGGCCCCTCGACCGGCATGCCGACCAAGACCGAACAGTCCGACCTCTACCAGGCGGTATTCGGGCGCAACGCCGACAGCCCGCTGGCGGTGCTCGCCGCGCGTTCGCCGGCCGATTGCTTCGAGGTGGCGCTCGAGGCGGTCCGCATCGCGACCAAGTACATGACCCCGGTGATCGTGCTGTCCGACACCTACATCGCCAACGCGGCGGAGCCGTGGCTGATCCCCGACGCCGACAAGATCGAGCCGTTCCCGGCCGAGTTCCGCACCGACCCGGCCGGCTTCGCGCCCTTCATGCGCAACAACGAGACCCTGGCGCGGCCCTGGGTCAAGCCGGGTACACCCGGGATGGAGCATCGCGTCGGCGGACTGGAGAAGGCGCATGAGAGCGGCGACGTCTCCTACGATCCCGAGAACCACCACCAGATGACCGTGCTGCGTCACGAGAAGATCGACCGCATCGCCGACGACCTGCCGCTGCAGGAGATCGAGCTCGGCGGCGAAAGCGGCCAGCTCGCGGTCGTTGGATGGGGCTCGACCTATGGCGCGCTCCACCAGGCGGTGGGCCATGCGCGCGACGATGGGCTCGCGATCTCGCACATCCATCTGCGCCACATCTGGCCGCTACCGCGCAACCTCGGCGATCTCTTGAAGCGGTTCGATAAGGTGCTGGTGCCGGAGCTCAACACCGGCCAGCTCAAGACCCTGTTGCGCAGCGAGTACCTGGTCCCGGCCGTGGGGTTGAACCGGGTTACCGGCAAGCCGTTCAAGATCGCCGAGATCGAGGCGGCGATCCGCGACATTTTGGAGAGCTGAGATGACCGCGCAAACCACGCCCGAAAGCCTGACGGCGAAGGACTTCGCGTCCGACCAGGAAGTGCGCTGGTGCCCCGGCTGCGGCGACTACGCCATCGTCAAGGGCGTGCGCAAGGTGCTCGCCGACCTTGGGGTCGAGCGCGAGAAGACAGTGTTCATCTCGGGCATCGGCTGCGCCGCGCGGTTCCCATACTACCTCTCGACCTACGGGTTCCACACCATCCACGGCCGCGCCGCGGCGATCGCCACCGGCACCAAGCTCGCCAACCCGGAACTCGACGTCTGGGTCGTCTCGGGCGACGGCGACGGCTTGTCGATCGGCGGCAACCACATGCTGCACGTGCTCAGGCGCAACGTCGACCTGCAAATCCTGCTGTTCAACAACGAGATCTACGGCCTGACCAAGGGCCAGTACTCGCCGACCTCGAAGAAGGGCACGCGCTCGCCCTCGACACCGCTCGGCTCGATCGAAAACCCGGTCTGCGCCACCGCCTTCGCGCTCGGTTGCGGCGCGCGCTTCGTCGCCCGCACCGTCGACACGATGCAGAAGCACCTCGCCGAGATTTTGATGGCGGCACACGGTCACCGTGGCGCCTCGTTCGTCGAAATCTTCCAGAACTGCATCGTCTATGCCGACGGCGTGTTCAGCCACTTCACCGAGAAGGCGATCGCGGCGGACAACCAGCTCCACGTCGAGCACGGCAGGCCGCTGATCTTCGGCGCCGACATGAACAAGGGCATCCGTCTCAAAGACGGCGTGCCCGAACTCGAAGTGGTGACGATCGGCGAGGATGGGCTCGCCGAGACGGACATAATGGTCCATGACCAGACCAACCGCATGCTGGCGACCATGTTGGCCGACATGGAGCCGCCGCACTTCCCGGTGGCGCTCGGCGTACTCTACTGCGATCCGGCGCCGACCTACGACGCCGCGACCCACGAACAGATCGAGCAGGTCAAGGCCGAGAAATCGAATGGCGACCTCAACGCCCTGCTGCGCAGCGGCCACACCTGGACCGTCGGCGCCCAAGGCTGAGCTTTTCCATTATTATCGATTGTTAGCCCTCGTGCTTCGACTAGCTCAGCATGAGGGCTTTATTGCGACACGGTGCGATAAGTAAGACCTCATCCTGAGCTTGTCGAAGGATGAGGTAACTGCATTGGCGCGCTAAGCCCGGCCGCGCGCCGCGTGGCGCAGCGCAGGGATCGATTGCCGGCGGTCGGCGGCGGGCTGATACCAGGCGCCGATTTCCGACGCCGCCTCGCGCCATCCATCCAACTTGCCGGGGTCCACGACCTCGAAGGCGTCGAAGCCGCAACGCAGCATGAATTGGTACTGGTCGCGCAGTACGTTGCCGACCGCGCGCACCTCGCCCTCGAAGCCGTAACGCTCGCGCAGCAGCCGGGCCTGACTGTAGGCCCGCCCGTCGGTGAAGCTGGCGAATTCGAGCACCACGACGCCGAGCCGGTCGAGATCGGCGGATATTTCCTCGATCACCCCGGGCGCCCCGGGCGCCCCGGACGCTTCGTCCGACGCCAGGCGCACACCGACCGGATGGTTGCGGCGCAACAGCTCTTCCCGCTCGCCCTGCCAGCGCTGGAGCGACACGATCGCCGGCCCGGCCGGGACCGGATCGTCGTCGCCGACTGCCGCCCATTCGTCGGCAACGATCTCGCCGCCCTTAAGCAGCGTCATGGACACTCTCCTTGCCGTAGACGCTTTCCTTGAAGGGTTCGGCGCCGAGCCGCCGGTAGGTTTCGATGAAAGGCTCGTCGGGCTCGCGGTGCTCGAGATAGGCGGCGATCACCGCCTCGATCGCGTCGACCACCGCGTCGTACGAGACCGCCGGCCCGACGATCTCGCCGAGGCTGGCGTTCTCGTCGGCCGAGCCGCCGAGGGTGATCTGGTAGTACTCCTCGCCCTTGCGATCGACGCCGAGCAAGCCGATGTGGCCGACATGATGGTGGCCGCAGGCGTTGATGCAGCCCGAGATGTTGATGTGCAGCTCGCCGATGTCGAACTGCCGGTCGAGATCGCGGAACCGGCGGCCGATGCGCTGCGCCACCGGGATCGACCGGGCGCTGGCGAGGCTGCAGAAGTCGAGCCCCGGGCACGAGATGATGTCGGTCACCTGGCCGATATTGGGCGTGGCGAAGCCGATTTCGTCGAGCGCCCGCCAGAGATCGTGGAGATCCCGCTGCGCCACATACGGCAGCACCAGGTTCTGCTCGTGGGTGATGCGGATCTCGCCGAAGCCGTAGCGGTCGGCGAGATCGGCGGCCGCCTCCATCTGCGCCGCGGTGGCGTCGCCCGGCACGCCGTCGAGCGGCTTCAGCGACAGGTTGACGATGGCATAGCCCGGCCGCTTGTGGGGGAACAGGTTGCTCGTCGCCCAGCGCCGGAAGGCACCGTCGATCGCCAGCATGGCGAGGTAGCCCGCGTCGTCGGCCTCGAAGGTCTCGTAGGGCGGATCGGCGAAATAGGCCTCGATGCGTTCGATCTCCTCGGCCGGCAGCTCAAGAGTGCCGTCCTTGATCTCGCGCCATTCGGCCTCGACCAGCTCGGTGAACTTCTCGGCGCCGAGCTCGTGGACCAGGATCTTGATCCGCGCCTTGTATTTGTTGTCGCGCCGGCCGAACTGGTTGTAGATCCGGAGAATCGCCTCGAGATATGAGAGCAAATCCCGCTTCGCCAAGAACTCGCGGATCGTCTTGCCGATCATCGGGGTGCGGCCGAGCCCGCCGCCGACGATGACCTCGAAGCCGGCCTCGCCCGCCGCGTCCTCGACCATCGCCAGCCCGATGTCGTGGACCCGGACCGCGGCGCGGTCGTGGCCGGCGCCGGTCAGCGCGATCTTGAACTTGCGCGGCAGGAAGGTGAACTCCGGGTGCAGGGTCGACCACTGGCGGACGATCTCGGCATAGACGCGCGGGTCCTCGACCTCGTCGGCCGCGACGCCGGCGAACTGGTCGGCGGTGACGTTGCGGATCGAATTGCCGCTGCCCTGGATCGCATGCATCTCGACCGTGGCGAGGTCGGCCAAGAGGTCGGGCACCTCCTCGAGCTTGGGCCAGTTGAACTGGATGTTCTGGCGGGTCGTGAAATGGCCGTAGCCGCGGTCGTAGCGCCGCGCGACTTGGGCCAGCATGCGAAGCTGGCGCGAGGACAGCATGCCGTAGGGGATCACCACGCGCAGCATATAGGCGTGGAGTTGCAGATAGAGTCCGTTGAGCAGCCGTAGCGGGCGGAATTCCTCTTCCGAGAGCTCGCCCGAAAGCCGGCGACCGACCTGGCCGCGGAACTGCTCGACGCGCTCGGCAACGAAGTCACGGTCGAACTCGTCGTATCGGTACATGGATTCTACTCCGCCGCCGACGGAAGATCGGCCTGGGTCTCGACGCTGGGACCGGTCGCGCGGATCACCTCGCGATAGCGCGAAGGGCGCACCAGGCCCCCGTCCTCGACCACCTCGATCAGGTAGGGATCGACCACCAGCCGCGCCTCGACCGCCGCCGAGGCCAGCGCCATCAGCCGCTCGGCTTCGCCCTGGTCAAGGGCGAGGGCGGCGTCGGCGACCCGTTGGCGCCATCCGCCGTCCGCGGCGAGATAGACCACGATACCGTCGCGCAACCGGTTGGCGGTAACTACTTGCAGGCTCATCGTTTCCTCACGATCGCCGGCACGGATGCGGCGTCTCGGTGTCGATCGAGTTTCAATATAATTCACTTATGGAAAGTGTAAAGATAATTATTGAACAGTTATATTGTGTATAGTGGTCGGATCGTCGCCGCGACCCTATAGTGGGCGCCATGGAGAATGCCGCATGAATGTCGCGCCGGACGAGCGGCCGATCGTCCTATGGCTCGTGGTCTGCTTCCTGATGGTCGTGGCGATGATCGCCATCGGGGCGATCACGCGCCTCACCGAATCCGGCCTGTCGATGGTCGAGTGGCGGCCGCTGATCGGCGCCCTGCCGCCGGTGGGCGAGGCCGAGTGGCGGCGGCTCTTCGACCTCTATCGCCAGACCTCGGAATACCGGCTCGAAAACCCGGGCATGGGCTTGGCCGAGTTCAAGACGATCTTCTGGTGGGAGTACGTCCACCGGCTCTGGGGCCGATTGATCGGCCTCGCCTTCGGCCTGCCGCTCGCTTGGTTCCTGATCCGCCGCCGGGTGCCGCAAGGGATGGCGCCGCATCTGATCCTGCTGTTCGTCCTCGGCGCGATGCAGGGGGTGATCGGCTGGTGGATGGTCAAGAGCGGCTTCGTCGACCGCCACGACGTCAGCCAGTACCGGCTCACCATCCATCTGGCATTGGCGCTGCTGATCCTCGGCTACATGGAGTGGCTGGTGCTGGGAATGTCGGGCCGCGGGGCGCGCAGGGCCGCGCCCGCGGGGCTGCGCCGGCTCGCGCTGGCCACCTTGGCGGCGGCGGCGTTGACGGCACTGTCCGGCGGGCTCGTCGCCGGGCTCGGCGCCGGCATGGACTACAACACCTGGCCGCTGATGGCGGGCGAGCTGGTCCCGGCCGGGCTGTTCGACGCGAGCCCATGGTGGCTCGGCGCCTTCGAGAGCCCCCTCACGGCGCAGTTCGACCACCGGGTCCTGGCCTACGCGACGGCGGCGATGGTGATTTGGTTCTGGCTCTCCGCGCGCCGCGCCGGGATCGGGGGCGGCGGACGGCGCGCCGCGAACGCGCTGCTTCTCATGGTGGCGCTGCAAATCCTGCTCGGCATTTCGAACCTGCTGCTGGTCGTGCCGATCCCGCTCGCGGTGCTTCACCAGCTCGGCGCGGTGGCGCTGTTCTGCTTGGCGCTTTGGGCGGTGCATGTGCTCCGCGCGCGATCGTAGTCACCCCCTCACCGTCATCCCGGCCGAGCGAGCGAAGCGAGAGAGAGCCGGGACCTAGTCCGGTAGACCACCGCACCAGCGCGCCGTTTCGTGTGTTCGACGGAATGGGTCCCGGGTCGTCGCTGCGCGACGCCCGGGATGACGAGATAAGTTATAGTGAGCTTACTTCGCGCCCGATTTCTCCAAGATCGCGTTGAGCAGGACCTGGCAGCCGTCGGCCAGGTGCTCGGGCTCGGCGTTCTCGATCTCGTTGTGGCTGATGCCGCCCTCGCACGGCACGAAGATCATCGCCGATGGTGCCACGCCGGCCATGTAGACCGCGTCGTGCCCGGCACCGCTGATGATGTCCATGTGCGGGAAGCCGCCGCGCACCGCCCCCTGGCGGACCAGCTCGACGCAGTCCTCGTCGAACGGCCGGGCATCGAATTGCAGGATTTGCTCGAGCGCCAGCTCCAAGCCGCCGTCTTCCGCGATCTTGCCCGCGAGGCGGCGCAGCTCCGCATCCATCTCGGCGAGGCGACCGTCGTCCGGGTGGCGGAAATCGATGGTCAGGAACACCTCGCCCGGGATCACGTTGCGGCTGTTGGGCCTCGAGATGATCATGCCGCAGGTGGCACACGCCCCGGGCTGGTAGTCGTGGCCGATGCGGTTGACCTCGGTAACGATCCGGGAGGCACCGACCAACGCGTCGCGCCGGATCGCCATCGGCGTCGGCCCGGCGTGGCTTTCCTGGCCGACCACCGTGATTTCGTACCAGCGCTGGCCCTGGGCCCCGGTGACCACGCCGATGGTCTTTTCCTCGCGCTCGAGGATCGGGCCTTGCTCGATATGGGCCTCGAAATAGGCGCCGACCTCGCGGCCGCCGCAGCCCTCGCCCTTATAGCCGATGCGCTCGAGCTCCTCGCCCATGGTCTTGCCGTCGATGTCGGCGCGGCCGTGGGCGTAGTCGAGGTCGAACTCGCCGGCGAAGACGCCGGAGCCGACCATCGCCGGGGCGAAGCGCGAACCCTCCTCGTTGGTCCAGCAGACGACCTCGATCGGCGCCTCGGTCTCGACCTCGGCGTCATGCAGGGTGCGCAGCACCTCGAGCCCGGCCAAGACACCGTAGGCGCCGTCGAACTTGCCGCCGGTCGGCTGGGTGTCGAGGTGGCTGCCGGTCATCACCGGCGCAAGATCGTTATTGCGCCCCGGGCGGCGGGCGAAGATGTTGCCCATGGCATCATAGGTGGTGGTGCAGCCGACCGCCTCGCACCACTCGGTGAAAAGGTCGCGGGATTGCCTATCGAGATCGGTCAGGGTCAGGCGGCATACGCCGCCCTTTTCGGTCGCGCCGATCTCGGCCATCTCCATCAGGCTCGCCCACAGGCGCTCGCCGTCGATACGCAAGTTTTCCACCGCGCCCTCCCCGTGATTCTTCGTTGCCGCCAAGGGTATCGGCGAGGGCCGCGCGCGTCCATGGCCGGGCGCGGATAGCGGGCAAGGTTGCGGGAGGAACCGGACATCGGGACGGGTGCCGGGTCCAGCGGACCCGTCGGTATTCTTAACCGAACAGCGCCAGGACCGACTGCTCGCTAAGCGATGCGAGTGCCAGGGAGTTCAAGCCGAGCTGCTGGCGGGTCTGCAGGGCCAGCAGGTTGGCGCTTTCAATGTTGAGGTCGGCCAGCGTCAGCTTGCCGGAGCCGGTCTCGTGGGTGTCCACCAGATTTCGGGTGAAGTTCAACCGAGTGCCCAGGATCGTGTTGTTCGAACCCAGGGTGGCCGCATTCGAACGCAAAGTCGTCAACGCGCTGCCGATCGCGGTCAGCGCCGTGTCGATGTTGGCGTTGAGGCCGAAGTTGTTGGCCGCGACGGCGATGTTAATGCCCGAAGTCGCGGTCGTCGAATCGAGACCCGTGATGGTCAGATTACTGGTATTGGCCTCGTTGAACGCGACCTCCAGGTTGTCCGGTGTCGCCTTCAGCAGGTTGATGCCGTTGAAGCTGGCGTCGTTGGTGACCTGGTTGATTTGGGTCAGCAAGGTGTTGAACTGAACCGCGAGCGTCGAGCGCTCGTTGGTGTTGCCGGTGGCCTTCGCGGCCTCGGCGAGGCCCTTGGCCTGCTTGGCCAGTTCCGAAATTGAGTCGAGGCCGTTGATCGCCGCTTGCACCGCACTGATCGAGAGATCGATCGTCGATTTCAAATCAATAAGATCCGAGCTCCGGTTGTTCAGTGTCCGGGCGGTGAAAAACGCGCTGGCGTCGTGACCAGCCCCCATTGTGTGGTCCGGTTTGAATGTTAGTTCATGGTGGGCCTCGGTTCCAGCCGCAGCGTGGCCGGTGGAGCTGGTCGGGATTGCGCAGCCGGCCACGCGGTGAGCGCAGGCACGAACACCTCCGGAGCGG
>JASLSL010000172.1 GCA_030743445.1 Alphaproteobacteria bacterium | reverse complement strand
GCGTCCGTGTCGCGCTGGTCACGACGGCGGGGTTTCGCGACATCCTCGAGATCGCCCGGTTCCGATCGCCGCGGCTCTACGACGTGGCGTTTCGCAAGCCCGAGCCGCTGGTCGAGCGCAGGCTGCGCTTCGAGGTGCCGGAGCGCATCTCCGCCGCCGGCGAGATCGTGCTGCCGCTCGACGAGGCGGCGGCCGTCCGGGCCGCCGAGGCATGCGCCGCGGCAGCGGTCGATGCGGTCGCGATCTGCTTCATCAACGCTTATGTCGATTCGCGCCACGAGGAGCGGACGACCGCGCTGTTCCGCGAGCGGCTTCCCGGCATTCCGGTGACGGCCTCCAGCGAGCTCGTGCCGCAAATCCAGGAGTACGAACGCACCTCGACGACGGTTGTCAATGCCTATATCCGGCCGGTGATCGAGCGCTATACCGAACGTCTCGAAGCGCGGCTCTCCGACATCGGCATCACCGTCCCACTCAACATCATGCAGTCGAATGGCGGCATCTTGCCGGCCCGGATGGCGGCGCAAAAACCGATCTTCGTGATCGAATCCGGGCCCGCGGCCGGCGTCGTCGGCGCCCAGCGGCTCAGCGAGAAGCTCGGGCTCGGCGACAGCATCGTGTTCGACATGGGCGGCACGACGGCAAAGGCCGCGATCGTCGTCGACGGCGCCTTCAGCATGGCGCCGGAAACCGAGGTCGGCGGCGAAGGGGCGCTGGGCCACCGCATGACAAGGGGCGGCGGCTACGTGGTCCAGGCGCCGACCATCGACATCGCCGAGGTCGGGGCCGGCGGCGGCAGCATCGCCTGGATCGACCCCGGCGGCGGCATCCAGGTCGGCCCCGCGAGCGCCGGCGCCGACCCGGGGCCGGTGTGCTACGACATGGGCGGCCTGGCGCCGACGGTGACCGACGCCAACCTGGTGCTCGGCTATCTCAATCCGGACGCCCTGATCGGCGGCGACTTGGCGCTCGACCGGGGGCGGGCGGAAGCGGCGATCGAAGAGCTCGGCCGGGCGATCGGCGAGGAGGCGACCGACACCGCCTACGGCGTTCACCTGATCGCCAACGCCCGAATGATGCGGGCCTTGAGTGCGGTGTCGTCGGAACGCGGCCTCGATCCCGCGCGCTTTCCGATCTTCGCATTCGGCGGCAACGGCGGGGTGCATGTCTGCGGCCTCGCGGAGTCGCTCGGCAGCGACCGTGTCCTGGTGCCGCCTGCGGCGGGTCTCTTCAGCGCGCTCGGGCTGCTGTTCGCCGATATCGAGCACCAGTGCATCACCGCGTTCTACCAACCCTTCGATACGCTCGACCTCGACGACTGCAACAGTGCCCTCGAGGCGTTGCGCGAGGAGGCGGAAGGCCTGGTCGCGGCGGACGGCTACGGTGCGGAGGCGCGGCGGCTCGCCTGCTCGGCCGAGATCAAATACATCGGCCAGAACGCGGCACTGCCGCTGCCGGTCGAGGACCTGCCGATCGGACCGGGCGATCTCGCTTCGCTCGCCGAGGCCTTCGCGGTTGCGCACGAAAACACCTTCGGCTACCGCTCGGACGAGGAAAGCCTGCAGTTCGTATCCCTCAAGGTTGTCGGCCAGGGCACCTCCGACCGGCCGCGCCTACCGGATCGTATTGCCCTCGCCCGGGAGAGCCGTTCCACCGCTGGCGCCCGCCCGGCCTATTTCGGGCCCGATCACGGTTGGATCGAGGTGCCGGTCATCGACCGCGCCGACCTTGGCGTCCCCGGCGGCCAAGATGCGCGCGGCGGCCGTGGCGGGCGCGGCGGCCCGTTGATCATCGAGGAATACGACAGCACCACGGTCGTGCGCCCCGGCTGGAAGGCGTGCATCGATTCATGGAACAACATCGTGATTTCCGCCGAGACCGGCTGACCCCGCGAATCCCCTTGTCCCGATCACCGCCTTGTAATAGCTAACCACCCTATCGAATTTAGCTGGCGGAACCCGTCGCGCATTCCGATTCACGGCGCGTTAGACTTCCGACCCCGGCTTCAACAGGCAGGCGAGCCGAGCGATGAAACACGACAGACCGGTACCCGGCGGCAATTACCCGATCGAATGGGCGAGCGACGTGATGGCGGAAATGCTGCGCCGCCTGGACGTCAAGTACGTCGCCCTCAACCCGGGCGCCAGCTACCGCGGGCTGCACGACAGCATGGTCAACTACCTCGGCAACGAGGATCCCGAGATGATCCTGTGCCTCCACGAGGACAACGCGATTTCGATCCCCCACGGCTATGCCAAGGTCACCGGCAAGCCGATGGGCGCGATCGTGCACTCCAACGTCGGTCTGATGCACGCGACCATGGGCATCTTCAATGCCTGGTGCGACCGGGTGCCGATCATCGTTTTGGGCGCCACAGGATCGGTCGACGCCCACACCCGGCGGCCGTGGATCGAGTGGGTCCACACCGCCCAGGATCAAGGCGCGCTGGTTCGCGAGTACACCAAGTGGGACGACCAACCGGCCTCGGCCGAAGCAGTCGTC